>VRUH01000059.1 GCA_019456185.1 Candidatus Glassbacteria bacterium
CCCGCCATGACGATCACACACGATAAAGAGCGGCGAAACCTCATGTTCCTCCCCGTTTCGATCAGGCTTGGGATAACCCTGCCGACTGGAACTCGACTGACGGCAGCAGGCGCGGCGGTTTGCGGGCCATGACGGCCTGCTCGAACGCATAGGCAATTCCGATCAACAGCGGTTCGCTCCAGGCCCGTCCCCAGAAACTGACCCCCATCGGCAGGCCGAACAACCAGCCGAACGGGACAGTGAGATGCGGGTATCCCGCCACGGCCGGCAGCCCTGAGCTGCCGCCCAGCATGTGGTCGCCGTTGAGCGGGTCGGTAAACCCGGCCGGCCCGGAGGTGGGGCAGAAAATCGCGTCCAGGCCGTGCTCGTCCATCAGCTTGTCGATCCCCTCGGCGCGGCTGAGCTTCCCGCACTCGGCCAGGGCGTCGGTGTAGGCCTTATCCGTCAGCGGTCCTTTTTCGACAGCCTCCTCCATGATCTGCTGGCCGAAATAGACCAGCTCGCTCTCGGCGTGGGCCTCGTTGAACGCGATCACGTCGGCCAGGGACTTGACCGGCGCCGACGGTCCCAGCCAGTCGAAATAGGCTTTCAGCCCGTGCTTGAACTCGTACTGCATCACGGTCGATTCGTGGGGCCACATCCGGTGCGACGGCAACTCCAGCGGGTCGATCAGCTCGGCTCCGGCGTCCTTGAGCACACCGACCGACTCCTCCATCACGGGGTCAACCAGGTAGCTGATCTTGAAATGCTTGCGGGCAATGCCGATTTTTTTGCCCCGCAGCGCGCCGGGGTCGAGATAGCGGGTGTAGTCCTGGCCGAACTGCTCCCGCCCGGCGTCGGTGGCCTTGTCGTTCATGTCCGGTCCGGCCAGGGCATTGAGCAGCGCGGCGGCATCGGCCACAGTGCGGGCCATCGGACCGGCGGTGTCCTGGGTGTGGGAGATCGGGATAATCCCCGAGCGGCCGATCAGCCCGACTGTCGGCTTGATCCCCACTATCCCGCAGACCGAACTTGGCCCCACAATCGAGCCGTCGGTTTCGGTGCCCACCGCCAGGGTGCAGAGATTGGCGCTCACTCCGGCGGCGGAACCGGCGCTGGAGCCCGAGGGGTTGCGGTCCAGGGCGTAGGGATTGGCTGTCTGGCCCCCGCGGGCGCTCCAGCCGCTGGTCGAGCGCCAGCCGCGGTAGTTGGCCCACTCGCTGAGGTTGGCCTTGCCCAGGATCACGCACCCCGCGGCGCGCAGACCAGCGGCGACCCGGCTGTCGGCCGGGGCGACAGAGCCCTCCAGGGCCAGCGACCCGGCGGTGGTGGTCATAGCATCGCCGGTGGCGATATTGTCCTTGATAATTACCGGGATCCCGTGCAGCAGCCCCCGGTCCTGGCCGGCGGCCAATTCGCGGTCCATCTGCTCCGCAATTGCCCGGGCATCCAGATTGAGTTCGATAATCGCGTTGAGGCCGGTCCCGCGGTCAACCTCTTCGATCCGCCCGAGATATTTTTCCGTGATTGACGCACAGGTGTATTTCCCCTCGCGGATAGCCCGCCCCAGCTCGGCCACGCCCATTTCCGCCAGCTCGAATTTTTTTACCGTGGACTGTCCGGCGGCATCTTCTGCGCTTTTGCGTGCGCCGCTACAGCCGGTGGCGGCCAGCCCCGCGCCGAGGAGAAGGAAGTCTCGTCTGTTAATCTGGTTACCGCTCATGGGGCGCCTCGCACGGGGAAAAATGATATTGCCCGGAACAGCTTTCTTATCGAATATTTTCAGCAATCAGGTCTACGATAACCCGGCTCGCAAAGGATTGAAACCTGCCGTCTATCTCAGGCCTTCAGCAGCCGGAGTAACTCCAGCAGATCGAAGATGTCCACTCTGCCGTCCACATTGACATCCGCGGGATCCAGCCTTGCCGGAAAGTAATTTTTGTCGCTGATTACGCCCAACAACTCCAGCACGTCGAATATATCGATTTTCTCATCCTTGTTTACGTCGCCAGGTACGTTCCGCCGGGCGGTGACAGCGTAGTCGCCGGAATCTGTGAACGTGTAGGTATAGTCGCCAAACTTGATATCGTAACCCTCGTCCACCTTGACCATCTGCACTTCTTCCCAGACTATCGTGGGAACCACGCCCTCTCCCACGGTCAGCATGTGAGTCAGCATTAATGTACTGTCCGCTTGGTAGGAGAACTTGACCCGCCAGGTATCCACCGAAGTTTTCTGGACGGTGATCACCGTATCCGGCTGGAAAGAGCTGCAGGAGATAAAGCTCGAATCGTTGGTGGCCCAGGCCATGCTCTGGCCCACAACCGGCTCCTCGGCAAGCTGCAGCAGCCAGTCCACCGTACCCAGCGAGCCGCCGGCGGGCGCTCTCAGCCAGTCCATCACTATCACCGTGCCCGGCCGGATAAACAGCAGCTGCCGCACGCAGCTTTCCACCACGCCGGGAGCATAGGCCTGGGCGTATTGGCCGCTCGCCGCGGCCCAGTCGCCGCCCTCGTCATAGAACAGGAAATCGCCGGTGTCCAGCCGCTGGCCTTTGTCCAGATTGGACAGGAAACTCCCCAGGGTTCCGTGGTTCTGGCCGTGGCGCTCCTCCTGGGTACTCCCGTTGATAACGAGCGTGCTGTGGACGTCCGAGGGCTGCTGGGGGCCGTTGACACTGCCGTAGACCAGCGGGTCGGTGGCCAGCAGGCCGTTGCGGAAAATGGTGAACTGGCCCTGGCAGTAGTGGTTGTGGTCGCCGTAGTGGTCCTTGACCCCGAATGAAACCACGGTTGCATCGGCGTCCCAACTGCTGCGCGCGGTGAAGTGCCCGCCCTGGGCGCCGCCGCCGGAGAGATAACTCAGCGCCCCCTCAGCGGGTTCGGTGTCGATCATCCGGGTGTAGAGCATGTAGAACACTCCGGTGATCCCGTAGAACCGGCCCGTACCCCGCTTGCCTGCCAGCCACTGGCTGAACCAGGCTCCTTCCGGCGAGTCCAGCGCCCAGGTGAGCGCATCCAGCACCCCGGCCATCTCGTGGGTCACACTCCCGTTCGGCCCCCCGATCACATCGCCCCACGGCACGTAGCGCATGTCCGGGTAGACATTGTGGATCTCGTTGAGGAAATGCCGGCGCAGCCAGTCGTCCTGTTCGGTTTCGATCCTGGCGACAAGGTCCTGCCCGGATGCGCCGGCCGCGGCCAGTACGGGCCAGACCGCGCCGCTGAAATCGTAGAGCGACCAGTAACCGTAGCTTTCGCTGGGCAGGCCGTCCAGGTACAGCATGGCGGGGTACAGCGCGCTGTTCATCCGCTGGCGGATATCGTCGTAAAGCGCGTCGGAGGTGGAGTCCTCCCCGGCGGTCGCCAGCGCCCAGAGCATGGTGCCGCTGGCGGTCATCCAGATGTAGTTATGGAAAATGTGGTCGTTCTGCCATTTCATGCCCTCGTTGCGGGCCAACTGGCCAAGCTGATAGCGCGCCATGCCGCGGTCCAGGTTGCTGAAGCCCTCGTAGGTATGCATCCAGTCGTAGGCCAGAGCATACTCCAGCAGGTCGAAAAAGACCTCGAACACGTCGTAGCTGCGACCGCTGTCGTAACGGTAGCGGGCCAGCATCCCCACAGCCGAGTCAGCCGCGGCCGAGTCGCCGGTGAGCTGCCAGACCATCGCCTGACAGGCGGCGTTGCTGATCCCGCCGATCTTGGCCAGCATGGCCTCGTATTCCGGGTGGTCGGTGTGCGAGCGGAGCTGCGCCAGCGAGATCGCCGGGCCGGTGCTGTCGGCGGACATCAGCAGGCGGGGCCGGGACTGGCTCAGGTCCTCGCGGGGCGGGATGACCTCGAGTGCCGCCAGCGGGGCGGACAGGATCGAGGCGGATAATAACGAGAGCAGGAAAGAAACAGTCGTTCGCATGATCGGTTATCTCCTCATCAACCCGGTTACGGATCGGTTGTTTCATTTGCAGCAATTCTATATTAATCTGATTCGCCCGCGATTGAAAGAGACAGCCCCGCGCGGCGGCGCGGTATTTCCATTGACATTCTCTACTCCGGATGCGCCAGGCCCGCATCTTTGCCCGATCCACCAGACCTCGTCCGATTTCCCGGCCTAGACCTCCGCCGGAACTACCCAGGGCTCGCGGTAGGTGCGGCCCAGGTAGGCGTTGGCCTCGGGGTCGCCGGGGAAGCTCTGGTTCCTGGGGTCGAACACCAGCTTGCGGTTGCCGACCCGGCAGGAGACATTGCTCAGGTGGCAGAGCAGGGTCGAGATATGGCCCTGCTCCACATCGGCCGCCGGCAGCTCCCTGCTGCGCACACAGTCGATAAAGTTGCGCAGATGGGCGGCGTCCCCCTGACGGCCGGGTTCGGTCCGCACAAGCTCGTAATTCTCGTCGTACACCTGCCAGCCTCCCCCGTGCCTGCCGAAATTCATCATCCCCGCAGTGCCCTGAACCACGATTTTCGTGCTGCAGTTTTCCCAGGCGGGAATCGTGTCGGAGTCGCGGATAGAGTGGGGAATCTTTTTCATGTAGGGCGTCCAGAGGGTGGCCTTGAACAGCAGGGTCAGGCCGCCGTACTCGAAGGTGGCGATCTGGGTATCCGGGATTTCCCGGCCGTCGTCGAAATGCCGCACGCCGCCATCGGCGTAGGCGGCCTCCGGATAGCCGATATCCAGCAGCATGCGGGCGAGATCCAACTGGTGGACCGCATCGCCGGCAATACCGCCCGTACTGTAATCCCAACGCTCGAACCACCAGCGTCCGGGACTGTACGGGACCAGTGGACCGGGTCCGCACCACATATCCCAGTCCAGCCCGGGCGGGACAGGCTGCTCGTCACCTTTGGGCACGGCCGGGTGCTGCATCTGGAACACCACCTCGGCCAGATGCACGTCGCCGATTCCGCCGCTCTTGATAAACTCCGCCGCGGCGGCGGCGTACGCGCTGCTTCTGCACTGAAGGCCCACCTGCACAACGCGCTCGTATTTGCGCGCGGCACGGACCATCTGTGCGCCCTCCCAGATATTGAGCGACAGGGGTTTTTCGACATATACGTCCTTGCCGGCCCGGCAGGCCATGATCGCTCCCAGCGCATGCCAGTGGTCAGGAGTGGCGTTGACCAGCGCATCCACTTCCGGATCGTCGAGGATGCGGCGGAAGTCGGTGACCAGTTCCGGCTCATAGTCCTGATGAGCGGAGACCGCCTCCAGCGACCGCTCGAACCGTCGCTGATTGACGTCGCAAAGGTAAGCCACCTCGACATCCGGCATGGCCGCAAACCAGCCGGCGAGCTGGGTGCCCCGCCCGCCGACTCCCATGATCCCGATTCTGACCCTGTCGCTGGCGGGCACGCTCTTACCCGGCGCCAGCAGGGAAAGAGCCGCGGCCGCCCCGGCCGAATTGCGGAAAAACTCCCTGCGTCCGATCGGTTTCATCACAGATACCCTCCGTGCTGTGTTGCGAGCAGTTCCCGATTCAATGCCGCTCAGCCTCCATCGCGCTCGAACAGAGCGGCGTAGTGGGCGGATTCCTCAAAAATCCCGCCGCCTGTGGCGTAGAATTCATCGTTAAGGTAATATAGCCCATCGCGCGGGACGGTCCACTCTTTACCCGCGGCCGGATGGTAGCCGCTCATCCGGTCCCAGCCCCCGTAAAGCTGGTGTCCGTTGGCCTCCATCAGCCCCAGCTCCAGACCGGGCAGCGGCGCCAGCCTGGCGGCCACGTTGCGGTTCCATTCAGCCAGCACCGGATTGACTGTCAGATCGGCGCAGAAGCACGGGATTCCCGCCCGGAAAGCGACCCTGGCAATCCGCAAAGTTTCGCTCAGAGTTTTAGCCACGGGTTTGAGCGCGATCGCCCGGTAACCCATTTCGATCAGGACGACGGTATCGGCGGCCGTATGGGCGCTCTCATCGGCGGCAACCGGCAGGGGGACAGCGCCGAGGTCAACTTCCATCCCCTCGCCGAACGGCTCCTCGACCAGCAGGACCTGCCCGGCAATGTTCGTCCGCTCCAGATAGTCGACCAGGCGCAGCAGGGTTTCCAGCGACTCGTAGCGGCCGTTGCAGTCCAGGTAATACAGAATCAGTCCCCCGGCGGTATGGGCAGTTTCGGTCCGGCCGACAGCGCGGTGGATTTCCTCAAGACGGGAAAGATCGGCTTCCAGCATCTCCTCCGGCGGGCCCGGAGCTCCCAGCTTGATCTTGAGGATGAAAAAGCCCTCGTCCACCAGCCGCGCCACCTCCGCCACGGGCAGGCCGTAGCCGACCACGGGCACGCTCGCAATTTTGTTGTGACGGGCGGACAGGGCGTCTCCGAAGGGGGCGGGAACCATCCGCTCGAACGAATCGAACCCGTTTTCCCGCGCCCACGCCAGCCAGGCCGCATTATCCAGCGCCACCAGTGAATTCAGCGCGAAAGTTTTGCGCAGCTCCGGCCTGCCGGTGGCTTGACGGCCAAATGCGAACGTCTCCTCCAGCACGCCGTCCAGCAACTCGAGCGGATTATCGAATTCACGCCCCTCGACCGCCGAGAGCGCGAACCGGGTGAGCGAGTACATCAGCTCCTCGCCCGCTTGCGGCGAGTGGGCCGCGAAGACGGCCTCATCCGACCAGAGCACGCTCTGCGTACCCAAGCCCAGGCCCCTGCCGCCGGCTGAGGTTTCGAGACGGACCGCCACCTGGCGGAGTTCACTGACATAGCGTCCCTTGAACCCGAACGGGACGGCCAGGGGTTCCGGCTCGTAAGCCGCGCGCGCGGCAGTTACCTCTATGCCGTGGTTCAGGGGTCGACGGGAAACGGCCATCGGGGTCCTTGCTGCCGTGGGAGTGGTCCAGGTAATTAATCAGTTGACCAATCACGATTAATTTTAGAATATATCATAGCTTCACTTCCGCAAACACAATTAATCAACTACCTGCCGGAGGCGTACATGATGAGATCCTGTCTTGCGGTAATGCTGGTGGCTTTCATGTCGTTCTTTCCTCTTCGTCCCGCATTCGCCCAATCCAGCCTGAATATCATCCCCGCACCCCTTTTGCTTGAACTTGGCGAGGGCAGCGTCACGCTGTCAATCGGTTCCGCGGTGGTGGTCGAACCCGGCACCCGCGCCTGTGGAGAGTATCTGGCCGATCTGCTCTCCAAAGCCAGCGGCGCGGTGATCCCGCTCATGGATTCGGCGCCGGAGCAGCCGGTGCGCCCAACTATCTCACTAGCTCTCGAACCAGGGCTGAAACACCTCGGCAACGAGGGTTACCTGCTCGTGATAAACCGTGAAGGAGTTTCGATAACCTCGACTGCCGCGGAGGGAGTCTTCCACGGTGTGCAGACCTTGCGCCAGCTGCTGCCGCCGCTAATCGAGAACGGGGAAATCGCACTCGCCGCCTGGGAGCTCCCCTGCCTGAGAATCGAGGACCGGCCCCGGTTCGGCTGGCGGGGACTGATGATGGACTGCAGCCGCACTTTTCAGCCACCGGCCTACCTGAAAAAAATTATCGACCTGCTGGCTCTGTATAAACTCAATGTCCTGCACCTGCACCTCACGGATGATCAGGGCTGGCGCCTGGAGATCGAAAAATATCCCGAACTTACAGGTATCGCGGCCCGCTTTCCCACTAAATACAGCAAGGAAGGAGGATTTTACAGCCGGGAGGAAATGAAAGAGCTGATCGATTACGCGGGGAAGCGTGGCGTGGCGGTAATCCCGGAAATCGAGATGCCCGGCCACTGCCTGGCCGCGCTGGCCGCCTATCCGGAGCTGTCCTGCAGCGGAGGGCCGTTCGAAATCTATCCATTCTTCAAAGGTCCCGGTATCCAGCGTAACGTCTACTGCGCGGGTAAGGAAAGGACTTTTGAATTTCTGGAAAACGTGCTGGCCGAAGTGATCGAGTTGTTCCCCTCACCCTACGTCCATATCGGCGGGGATGAAGTTCCCAAGAACAACTGGCGGGAATGCGCGGACTGCCGGGCCAGAATCAGAGCCGAGGGCCTGAAAGACGAGCACGAACTGCAGAGTTATTTTATCCGGCGGATCGAAAAATATCTCAATGCCCGCGGCAGGAAACTGCTGGGCTGGGACGAGATCCTGGAAGGAGGGCTGGCGCCCCGGGCCGCGGTGATGTCCTGGCGCGGAACCGAGGGCGGTATTGAAGCCGCCAGGATGGGCCACGACGTGGTCATGTCGCCTACCAGCCACTGTTACCTGGACTACGACCACCAGAGGACATCGGTAGCCGAAGCTTATTCATTCGAGCCTGTTCCGGAGGAACTGGAAGCGGAATACCACAAGCACATCCTGGGCCTGCAGGGCAACATGTGGACCCATATCGCAGTCAACGAGCCGGCTACGGATATCCAGATATTTCCGCGGCTGATCGCCCTGGCCGAGGCTGGCTGGAGCGCAAAAGCGCGGAGAAACACTGAAGGCTTCCTGCGGAGGCTGGAGGGCCATTTCCGCAGACTCGACAGACTGGACGTGGAATATTTCGGCAGGAGATAACCAGGCTTACAGTCTCACGAGGAGGGGACTTTAACTACTCTCAGCATCGCCAGCACTTTAATCAACGGCCAGACCGGGTCAAGCTCGAACCAGCGGTTGGCGAAATTCATCCGCTGCGGGTAGCGGTGATGGTTGTTCTGGAACAGCTCGCCCAGCAGCAGGATATCCAGAGCCAGCGTATTGCGCGACCTGTCGCCGGTTTCCCGGTGGTTGACGTAGCCGTACTTGTGACCGCACCAGTTGACCAGCGCTCCCTGGATCGGTCCGATCAGGAAATGGACCGGCAGCAGCAGGAAATACCACCACGACGGCGCGAACGCCAGATAGAACGCGATGTAGGAACCGGCGAACGCCAGACGTACGAGCCAGTTCTCGCTCAGCTTGTCGACAGCTTTCCACTCGGGAAGATCGTAACCGAATTGCCCCGGATCGATTTTGCCGCTCAACAGTCCCGTGTAAATCCCGTAAGTCTTGACCATCATGGCGACTATATTCGGCGAGTAGTGGGGCGAATGGGGGTCCCGGTCCGTATCGCTCCAGGCGTGGTGCATCCGGTGCATCACGGCGTAGGCCCGCGGGTTAAGGAACGAGGCTCCCTGGCTGAAAAAGGTCATCAGGTAGAAAAACCGCTTCCAGAACGGCGGCAGATGGAACATCCGGTGCGCCCCGAAACGGTGGAGGAAAAATGACTGGCAGAACAGCGAAAGATACCAATGCACGGCCAGGAACAGGCAGATGGGCATTGCCGGCTTTCGGTTGAACTTGTAATTTCTTCCGCTGGAATAGCGGGGACGAGCGGCGGCTTAGAGATGATACGAGCTCAGGTACTCGGCCTGCGGGTCCACGGCTTCATCCATCCAGACACATAAGGCCAGCGCCATCGGAGCGTTCCCGGCTTTATCGGCATTGTAGTATTTGTGCGGTTCGCGTCCGAAAAACAACACCGAATCTCCCCTTTCCAGCACCACGGGCGTGCTGCCGATCATGACACCGACCTTGCCCTTGAGGCAGAAAGTGATTTCCTCTCCCGGATGGCTGCGCATCCTGCCCTCGCCGGTAATTTCGAGCACGACGGCATTCATCTTGCCACACGGCAGCTTGGCTTTGAGATCGCCAACCCGCAGGCCGGGCTCGCTCTCATCGACTCCGCTCGATTCTCCACGCCGGTAGAGATAGTAATCCTGATTTTCGACAGATTCGAGGTCCATCAGCGTGTCCACGGATACTTCGAGTATACCGCAGATCCGCATCAGGGTGCTCAGGTTCGGGCGGCCCTCGCCTTTCTCGATTCTTACAACCGTGTTCTTGTCCACTCCGGCCGCCTTGGCCAGTTGCTCGATACTCATCTTTTTCTGCAGGCGGAAACGCCTCACCCTGGCCGCCAGCATTTCAGAGCCGAAATCCATTGAACCTCCCGATCCGTTGTCCTGCCGCATACTTGACTGGTCGAGCTGTAAAGCTGAATATATCCCTTTATTTCCCTGCGGGAAACAAAGATTTTTAAGCGAACGGATAACCTCGAACAGTTTCCGCTTTTCATGGCCGGTAAGGCAGGCGGTCGGCTCATCGAGGACGATAATCCCGGCAGCGGCGGAGACGGCCTTGGCGGTCTCCACCAGCTGACACTGGGCCACGTTCAACCTTCGCACCAGCGTGTCCGGCGGGATATCCGGGTCCAGCGCCAACGCGCGGACTCCGGGGAAAGACCTGGTTATTCCCCTCATTTCCAGGATTTGTCCACTTTCCATTCTTGCCGCACCAGGCTATACTTTGCATAATCCTGGTCAGCAGATTTTGCTGCTTCCAACTAGAAAACTTTCCGACAGGTTGGTCAAGCTTGAAAACTGCGGTCGCCGGCCCCCTGAGCAGGGACAGGAACATTATTGGAGGAAAAAGTTATGAAAGGCCCGGCGGAGTCACATATTACTCGGGCATCGCGCTGGCTCGCCTGGGAGCGGATACCTTGGTGCTGGGAACGTGCGGAGAGGATATCCCGCCGTGGCCGGAAAACGAAAGCGCGACCCTGGTCAGAATCCCCGCCGCGGGTACGATCGAATTCATCAACGAATACGCCACCGCCGACTGCGACTGCCGCCGTCAGCGGGCAGTGGTGCATGAGAATACCATCACTCCCGCACAACTCGACCCCGAAGAACTCAGTAAGATCGGGCGTATAATACTCGGACCGCTGATCCATGACAACATCTCGCCGGCTCTCGTTGAATTCCTGGCCGGGTTCGGCAAACTGGCGCTGGCCGTGCAGGGGCTGATCCGCTATCTGGAAAACGGCAAAATAATCTGGGCCAAGCCGGAACGCGTACTGCCGATGCTGCCTTTCTGCGAGTACGCGGCCATGGACGAAAGCGAGCTGCGATTTATCTCCGGGCGGGAAGAGCTGGACGAGGGCGCCCGTGTGCTGCTCGACGCCGGCGCCGCCGGGTTGATAGTGACCCGGGGCAGTGAGGGCTCTGTCCTGTACATTGACGCTAAACGCTACGATATCCCCGCCTTCGGCCCGCAGCGGATCGTGGACCCCACCGGTGCGGGTGATTCCTACCTTGCCGGTTTCATCCGCGCACTGGACCTGTACGACGATCCCGTGCGGCAGGGCGAGTTCGCGGCGATGACCGCCACGATATCCCTGGAGAACAGCGGAGCGTTCCGGGGCAGCGCAGACAGTGTCCTGCAGAGGCTGGGCTGGGGATGATCGGCCACGGCCGGCCCCGGACGGTTTTCCGCCGCGGCCTCCATCCGCTCGAGCCTGCATGGCCGTGCACAGTTAAATTCAGGGTAAGATAAATAAAAGACCCTTTTATGCCGCAGCCGTTTTGGCTATACTTGTTTTTCATCACCACCAGCCGCTTATCTTCCTTAGATCCGCCGCGGAGCGATAACAATGAAAATCACGGACGTTGTCTCCCACAACCTCACCCTGCCCTATCCCGGCGAGGTCCGGCCGGCGTGGCAACCCGGTTTCGTCACCACTACCCACGAGTTCACCCTGGTCAGGATAATCACGGACGAGGGAATAGTAGGCTACGGCGGCACCTCCGGCCACGTTGCCGGAACTATCGATGCCAGTGTCAAGCCCTACCTGGTCGGCGAAAATCCGCTGGCCACCGAGCGGCTGGCCCGGATCTACCGTCACGCCGGCGGAATCTGGTGTATCGACATGGCCCTCTGGGATATCGTGGGCAAGGCCGCCGGCATGCCGCTGCACAGGCTGTGGGGCAGTTTCCGCGACAAGGTCCGGGCCTACGCCAGCACGGTTGAACTCGCCACGCCGGAAAACCGCGCCGAACTGGCCCTGCACTACCGCGGCCTGGGGTTCAAGGCGATGAAAATCAGGCTGCGCAAGGACACCGTGGCCGGGGACCTGGCGCTGGTGGACGCCTGCCTCGAGGCGGCGGGCGATACGATGGATTTCATGGTGGACGCCAACCAGGCCACCAACCTGCCGTCTCCCGATCCCGGACCGTTCTGGGGCTACCAGCGTGCGTTGCTGATGGCCCGCGAGCTTCACGACCGGCGGATCCTGTGGCTCGAGGAGCCGCTGCCCCGTTTCGATTTCGACAACCTGACCAGGCTGCGGGAAGCCACCGAAATCAAAACCGCCGGCGGCGAGAAAAACCAGGGGCTCCACGAGTTCCGCTGGATGATCGAGAGGAAGGTCTACGACATTATCCAGCCCGACGCGGCCATGTCGGAGGGTATTTCGCAGCTGAGAAAAGTGGCGGCGATGTGCGAGATGTGCCACCTCGAGTTTATCCCCCACCACGGGATGAGCGGACTTGGCCTCTCCGCGCAGCTCCAGCTGGCCTGCACCGTCCCCAACGACACCTGGGTCGAAGTGATCTACGAGCCGACCACGCGGACAATCGAGGCCTACCAGCAGCTGGGCGGGATAATTACCTCTAAAGTCTGGATCGACAAGGACGGGTTCGTAACTGCCCCGGAAACTCCGGGCCTCGGTGTGGAAATCGACGAGGACAGAATCTCCGGGTACGAAGTCTAGTCCGGACGGCGGAAGTCGGATCAATCCGGTATCACCGGTAGATGGCCTACCTGGTTCCAACCTGCACACTCCAGCGCGGACGCGGTTACAATGCCGAAAGAGACTGTACAGGGCGGCAGGCTGAAACTGCTGTCGGACGATGATGTCGGGCAGATCCACGCCGCGGCGCTGCGAATCCTGGAACAGGCCGGAATCAGGATTCCTCACGCGCAGTCGCTCGCTATCCTGCGGGATGCCGGGGCGAAAGCCGGCGAAGATGAAGAAACCGTGTATTTGCAGGCCGGCCTGGTTGAAAATGCTCTCCGGGACGCGCCCTCCGAGGTCCTGCTCTGCGGCCGTGAGCGGCACAACGACCTTCTGCTCGCCGGAAACAATGTCTATGCCGGTACCGGAGGGGCCGAACTCAACGTACTCGATCTCGAAACCGGCCGCCTGCGCGAGAGCACCCTGCGCGACGTGGCCGATATCGCCCGGCTGGTGGACGCGCTGGATGGAATCGACTTCTATATCCGTCCGGTTGTCGCCCGCGACGTGCCCCACGAAAAGCTGGATGTCAACAAGTACTACGCCTCGCTGGCCAATACCGGCAAGCACGTGATGGGCAACGTCTATTTCCCGGAGAACGTCGAAAAAGTGTTCAGGCTGGCAGCGCTCGTGGCCGGCGGAACCGATTCGCTGCTGGCCCGGCCGATTGTCTCCTTTATCACCTCGTTCATCTCCGCCCCGCTGACATTCAACGCCGAGGTCTGCCCTGCCCTGCTGGAGATAGTCCGGCGGGGCATGCCCGTGGCGCTCTCCTCCGTGGCGATCGCCGGGCTGACCGCTCCGGTGACATTCGCCGGGACACTGGCGATAACCCATGCGGAACAGCTGGCCGGGATTACTCTCTGCCAGCTTGCCAACCCCGGCGCTCCCGTGATCTATGGCGGCTGCCCCGGCGTGGCGGACATGCGCGACACTTCGTTCTGTCCGGGCAGTATCGAGCGGCAGATCCTCAACGCGGCTGTCACCCAGCTCGCCCGGCATGTCGGCGTGCCCAACTATAACCTGGCCGGAGTCACCGATTCCAAAATCCCGGACATCCAGGCGGGCTACGAGAAAGCGTTCGGTATCTGCCTCTCCGTGCTGGCCGGCTCCAACTATATTCACCACGCAGCCGGCAGGATCGCCGACGGAGTGGCCTACGAGCAGTACGTGATCGACAACGAGATTATCCTGATGGCCCGGCGCGCGGTACGGGGAATCGAGGTCAGCGGGGAAACTCTGGCGGTCGATGACATAATTTCGGCCGGCCCAGGCGGCGATTTTATCTCGCGGGAGCACACGCTGAAACATTTCCGCGATGAGTTTTTCTTTCCCGCAATCGCCGACCGCCGCGAGCGTGCCGCCTGGGAAGCCGCCGGGTCTCCTGACGCCCGCGAGCGGGCCAGGGTCGAGGCGCGCAGAATCCTGCACGAGCATGTGTCCGCGCCCATCCCGGAGCGGATTGACAGGCGGATCCGCGATGAATTCGAGATTTTATTACCTGCTTAACTGCTTGAGGAAGAGAGTCAATTGAACGCTGATCTTGCAGCCGGGTTTGTCGCTGATACCGGTTATGACAGGCTCCCCGATGAAGTTGCGGCCAAGGCCAAACGCTGCCTCCTCGACTTCCTGGGCGTGGCCCTTTCGAGCAGCGGGCTGCCGGCCTATCAAGCCGGACGGGAGCTGCTGGAGGGATTCGGCGATGGCGGCGCGGCGACCGTGATCGGCAGCGGGGAACGGCTGCCGCTGCTCGCGGCGGTCTGGGCCAATACCCTGCTGGGCAGCGTGATGGACCTCGAGGACGGATACTACCCGTCGGTGGGCCACCCCGGCTCGGTGGTCTTTCCGGTGACCCTCGCCTTCGCCGAGCATGGCCGCGCCTCCGGCAGAGAGTTCCTGGCAGCTTCGGTGATCGGCTACGAGATCTGCGCGAGGGCCGGCCAGGCGATGACCCGGTTTTACCGCAAGCGGGCGCTGGGTTCCGGCGGTTCGAGTGTCTACGGCGCCGCCGCCGCGGCATCGCGGCTGCTGGGTCTCGACAAGCGCGGGGTCGGGCTGGCCCTCGGCGCCGCCGGAGTCTACATGCCCTCGACTCCGGTCCACTACTCGATTGACCACCAGAGCATGGTCAAGGGCGGTATCCCCTGGGGCACGTTTGTCGGAGCCTCCTCGGCCCTGCTGGCCAGGGGCGGATTCGCAGCTCCGCCTGCCACGATGCAGGACCCGTTCGCCGACCCGGAAGACCCGACCGCACGCCCGATATTCCAAACCCTGGGCAGCGAATGGGAAATCCGCAAAGTCTATTTCAAGCGCTATCCCTCCTGCCGCTGGACCCATGCACCCCTGGACGCGGTGCTGGAGATCGTGGCCGAACATAAACTCGCCGCCGGGGAAATCGACTCGGTACGGATCGAGACATTCGAGGAAGCCGCCCGGCTCGACCACGGCGGACCGGTCACGCTGGAGGGATTCCAGTTCGATATCCCGTACACGGTCGCCGCGGCGCTTGTCTATGGCGATTTCACCGTGGAGCAGATGACCGCCGAAACGCTGCAGGACCCACGTGTCAGCCAGCTTGCGCGGAAGGTGAGCCTGGTCGCCGATCCGGAATTGAGCGCCATGTTCCCGGTGCGAAGACCGGCCAGGGTCACGATCTCGCTGGCCGATGGCGGGGAACTGTCCCGCGAGGTGCTGAACCTTCACGGCGAGGCGGGCGGCGATTTCGAGACCCAGGGGTATCTGGATAAATTTATCGCGCTGGCCTCGCCCCGGATCGGACCGGAAAAGTGCGGGCAGCTAATCCGGACTGTCGAAAAGCTGGACAGGCAGGAGTCCCTGGACGGACTGGTTTCCCTGCTGCACGAATAGTCAATCAACCTAAGATTATCCGATGAACAAAACAGTCCTGAAGATCCTTGCCCTGGCCGCTTTTCTGGTTTTCACGGCCTTGTTATCGCGCTACCCTGCCGGGCAAAACGGAGAGGCCGCGCGCACGGACGGCAAAATCCTGCGCATGGCCAGCAAGCAGGCCGATACCCGCAGTCTCAATCCCCACCGCGCCACGGCATCCCATGACCGGGTGCTGGCCGAGATGATATTCAACGGCCTGCTGCGCTACCGTCCCGGCTCGATGGCGATTGCCGATATCGAACCGGACCTGGCGCGTTCCATGCCCCGGGCGGAAACCCTGCCTGACGGGACCCAGTGCTGGACGTTCGAGCTGCGCCGGGGAGTGAAGTTCCATCCGTTCGGCGACCGGGAAGGAGCGGAGGTTACCGCCCAGGACGTTGTCTATTCGCTTCGTCGCGCCTGCGACCCCGCCAAGTCCTCTTATGCCGGCGATTACCAGGGCATGCGGTTCGAGGCGGCCGGACGCGACACGGTGCGGGTTATCCTGGCTCAGCCTGTCACCGCCGACCTCCTGCTGCCCAAGCTGACCAACCGCGGCGGCGGCCTGGTTGTCTGCCCTCAGGCTATCGAGCAGTTCGGCGAGGACTGGTTCAATCTCAACCCGGTCGGCACGGGGCCGTTCCGGTTCACCGGCTACACTCCGATGGAGAAAGTGGAGTTGGCGGCCAACCGGGAGTATTTCCGCGGCGTGCCCGGCCTGGCTGGAATCGAATACTACTACATGCCCTACGTGATCAGCCGCGAGCTGGCCCTGCGCAAGGGCGAGGTGGACGTGATCTGGGGTCCGCGGGAGCAGGTCTGGGGCGACAAGATGTCCGGCCTGCCGGGTATCGCTGTCGACCTGATCGATGGCGTGGAGATCATGTCGCTGCATTTAAACATGAGTCTCGCCCCGCTGGATTCGAGGCTGGTGCGGGAAGCAATCGCCCACGCTGTTGACCGCGGGGAGTTTATCGCCCTCTACGGCCCCGGCGTGGCCCGGCCGGTAAGCTCGGTTGTACCCCACGGCATGCTGCGCGGAGGGCTGAGCGAACAGGAAGCTGTCCGGCTGGGGCTGGTCCGCGAATTCAGCCCGGAAAAATCACGGGCGCTGCTGGCCCGGGCCGGCTGGCCCGACGGGTTTACGCTCAAGGTATTCGTCTCCGAAAGCGACACCTATGTCAAGGCGTTCGACCTGCTCCAGGCCCAGCTCGGGCGGGTCGGTATCGAGCTGAAAATCTCGATTGTGGATCAGGCCACCTACCATACCCGGATCAGGCAGGACCTCAATCCGCTGGTGTTCTACACCTGCTACCGGCCGAACCCGGATATCATCCTGACCCAGTTTTTTCACTCGGCGTCAATCGTGGCCGCCGGGAGCAGCCCGGTCACCAATTTCTGCCATCTCGGAGCCGTGGACGCCGACGGTGACGGGGAAGTGGACAGTATCGACCATCTGATCGAGCAGGCGCGCCGGGAGACGAACCCGGACAGGCAGACCGAACTCTGGAAACAGGCCCAGGCGGTTATTCTCGACCAGGTGGCCGCCTATCCGCTGATGGCGCTGGGGTTCACGTTCGCGCGCAGTGTGGATGTGAACTGGGGCTATGACCTGAGGGTGATTACCGACGGCCCGAAGGCAACTGAAGCAACTACGAAACAGCAGCCTCTTTAATGACTTGTTAAATGCTCTAGACGGACACTTGAGATGCTCGCATTCTCCATCAGACGAATCCTGCTGGCGGTTCCGGTCCTGCTGGCGGTTGTCACCCTGATTTTCTTCCTCGTGCGCGCCATGCCCGGCGGCCCGGCTGTCGCGATGCTGGGCGATTACGCAACGCCGGAGGCAATCGAGGCGCTGGAGGAGGAGATGGGACTCAACGACCCGCTGCCGGTGCAGTATTTCCGCTTCCTGGGCAGTCTGGCCCGGGGCGAGCTGGGACGCTCGCAGATCACCGGCACTCCGGTGGCCGCCGAGGTGGCCCGTGTGCTGCCGTATACCCTGGAACTGGCTGTCAGCGCGATTATGATCGGTATCCTGCTGGGGATACCCCTGGGAGTGGCCACTTCGCTGCGCCGCAACTCAGCGCTCGATTATCTTGGCCGCACCTTTTCGCTCTCAGGCGTCTCGCTGCCCTCGTTTTTCCTCGGCATCCTGCTGATGTTCGTCTTTTCGATCAAGCTCGATCTTTTTCCGGTGATGGGCGGCGGCGACCTGCTGGACCTGCGTGACAACCTCCGCCACCTGTTCCTGCCCAGCCTGACCCTGGGGCTGATGATGGCCGCCTATATCACCCGCACCACCCGCTCATCGATGCTCAACGTGCTGGGCGAGGACTATATCCGCACCGCCCGGGCCAAGGGCCTGCCGGAGCGTAAAGTGATATTCGGCCACGCGCTGCGCACCGCGCTGATCCCGGTGGCCTCGTTCACCGGAGTCTATGCGATCATCCTGATCGGCAACTCGGTACTGGTGGAGGTGGTCTTCTCCAGGCCCGGACTGGGCAAGATGATGGTGGGGGCGATCAACCAGCGCGATTACCTCACGCTCCAGTCGGTGATGGCTGTCTATGCCACCCTGGTGGTGCTGATCAATTTGCTGACCGACCTCTCTTACGGACTGATCGACCCGAGAATCAGGTACGACTGATGGCCGAGAAAACCAAACTCTGGCGCACGTTCAGCACTAACCGGACCGCCCTGGCGGGATGCATTATGGCCCTGCTGCTGGTGCTGGTGGCCGTGTTCGCTTTCGGGATCGCACCTTTCGATCCGCTGGAGCAGAATGTCTACCACCGTCTCACCGCACCCGAAGGAGCCCACGTGCTTGGCACCGACCAGTACGGCCGCGACGTGCTCTCGCGGATACTCTACGGGGTCCGGACTTCGCTGACGGTGGGGTTCCTCTCGGTGCTGCTCGGGATGGCGGCCGGTACGGCTATCGGCGTGGTGGCCGGATACTACGGCAAAATTACCGAGGCGGTCCTGATGCGTACGGTGGACGTCCTGCTGGCGTTCCCCACCCTGATTACCGGGATCATGGTCGCCGCGATCCTGGGCAGCGGGCTGATCAAGCTGATTATCGCTATCGGGATCGTGTTCACCCCCAGGTTCGCCCGGCTGGCCCACGGTCCCGCGCTGGCGGCCAGGGAGATGGAGTATGTCAACGCGGCGCGAGTGATCGGCGCGGGCGGGTTGAGGATTATCGTTCGCCATATCGTGCCCAACATCATGGGCGAGATTATCGTGGCGGCCACGCTCTGGATGGGCACGGCGATCATGGTCGAGGCCAGTCTCAGCTTCCTCGGTCTGGGAGTCTCGCCGCCCACGCCCACGCTGGGCAATATGATCAAGAACGGGGTGGATCAGCTCACCAACGCTCCCTGGCTGGCCCTGTTTCCAGGCCTGGCGGTGCTGGTCACCGTGCTGTCGTTCAACATGATCGGCGACGGGCTGCGGGATATCGCCGATCCCAAGCTCAGGACCTGAGCGCTTCTGCCGGAACGGAAGGATAGCGGATGGCTTCTGAATCGAACATCAATGGCGACGTCCTGCTCGCTGTCCGGGGACTTAAAACCTATTTTTTCACTCCGGAAAGCGTGGTCAAGGCGGTGGACGGAGTCAGTTTCGAGGTCCATCGGGGGGAAATCCTGGGCCTGGTGGGGGAATCCGGCAGCGGTAAAAGCGTTACCGCCCTCTCTGTTCTCGGCCTGCTGCCCTCGCCCCCGGCCCGGATTGTCGACGGCCGGATTCTTTACCGCGGCGCAGACCTGGTCAAACTGCCCCCGGCAAAGATGCGCGCCATCCGCGGCCGCCGGATCTCGATGATTTTCCAGGAGCCGATGACCTCGCTGAACCCGGTTTACACTCTGGGCAGCCAGATCGCGGAAGTTTACACGGAGCATTTCGGCATGCCGCACAGCCAGGCGCTGACGAAAGCGGTGGAGATCCTGCGCCGGATGGGGATACCCTCCCCCGAACTCCGCGCCCACGATTACCCGGTCAACATGTCCGGCGGGATGTGTCAGCGGGCGATGATCGCGATAGCGCTGGCCGGCGGCCCCGAACTGATTATCGCCGATGAGCCGACCACGGCGCTGGATGTCACGATCCAGGCCCAGATCCTCGACCAGCTCCGCGATCTCTGCCGGGCCGACGGCACCTCGGTGCTGCTGATCACCCACAACCTCGGTGTCGTGGCCGAATACGCCGAACGGGTGCTGGTGATGTACGCCGGCAGGATTGTCGAGGAAGCGCCGGTGGACGAACTGTTCGAGCGGCCGCTTCATCCTTATACTGCCGGACTGCTGAACTCGATCCCCAAGCTGGGCGGCAAGTCGCGAAATGGTAAACAGCGACTGAGCGAAATCCCCGGTATGGTTCCTTCGCTGGACAACCTCCCCTCGGGGTGCAGTTTCCATCCACGCTGCCCGCTGACCAGCGACAAATGCCGTGAACACGAACCCGAATTGACCGCCCGCGGCCCGGCCCGCAGGACCGCCTGCTGGGCTGTGTGCGAAAACCGGGACGGAACCGGATAAGTGAGCGAGAAACAAGACAACGTGCTGCTGGATATCAGGGGACTGAAAATGCATTTCCCCGTCCGCAGGGGCTTGCTGCGCAGGCAGACCGGGGCGATCCATGCGGTGGATGGCGTCGATTTGCAGGTGGGCAGGGGAGAGGCGCTGGGACTGGTGGGGGAATCCGGCTGCGGGAAATCGACTATCGGCAAGTGCGTGCTGAAGCTCCACGAGCCGACTGCCGGACGGATCCTCTACGACGGCGCCGATATCGGTCCGCTGACCGGCAGGGGACTGAAAGGATACCGGCGGAGAGTCCAGGCGGTTTTCCAGGACCCGTACTCGTCGCTGAACGCGCGGATGTCCCTCGGGGAAATCGTGGCCGAACCGCTGGTGGTCCACGGGATCGGCTCCGCCGCCGAACGCCGCCTGAGAGTGGCCGGACTGCTCGAAAAAGTGGGAATCGGGCCGGAGTGCGCGCTCCGCTATCCCCACGAGTTCTCCGGCGGGCAGCGTCAGCGGATCGGGATCGCCAGGGCGCTGGCCCTGAGGCCGGAGTTGATTATCTGCGACGAGCCGGTCTCTGCGCTCGATGTCAGCATCCAGGCCCAGGTGATCAACCTGCTCGACGACCTTCAGCAGGAGTTCGGCCTGAGCTATCTGTTTATCGCCCACGACCTGAGCGTGGTCGAGCATGTCTGCGACCGGATAGCCGTGATGTACCTGGGCAGGATTGTCGAGGTGGCCTCGGACAGGGAGCTTTACGCCGACCCGCTGCATCCTTATACTCAAGCGCTGATGAATGCGATCCCGCTGCCGGACCCGTCACGCAGGCGTGCAAAATTACGGCTGTCGGGCGAGGTCCCCAGCCCGGTCAATCCGCCCCCGGGCTGCCGGTTCCATACCCGCTGCCCGCTGCGCGAGGAACTCTGCACGCGGTCGGAACCGCCGCTGGTGGAGAAACGGACGGGTCATTCGGCCGCCTGCCACCTGGTGGGAGAATCGGAAAGCGGATAGCACGGGGCGTACCAGTCGAAAGCCGATATTACGTGGAGTTTTTAATGCGGAATAGTCTGACACTGTCCCTGCTGCCCGTCCTTACCGCGGCATCAGTCTGTTCCGGGGGGTGGCTGGAGATTACGGACGTCGAGTCCAGAATCCAGCAGACCGAGTTCAACGGAACCCAGCTGCTGATCGAGTACACGCTGGCCGCTGCCGGCATCACGGAATCGACACCGGCCTGGGTGTTTATCCGTTACAGGGCCGGCGGCGGCGATGGCTGGCGACGGCTCCGGGAGCACTACCTGACTGGCAGGGGATTCGGAATCGTTTCCTCGCCGGGCCGTCAACAGGTATCCTGCTGGGGAGTCGACCAGTTCAGCGCGGTTGCCGAGAGTGCGTTCTCGCTGGAAATCCATGCTGTCGCCATGGCCCGGATTCCCGGCGGCGAGTTCGTGATGAAGTCCACTCCCGGCGGCGGTTACGACGGGGAGAGGATCGGTAACGTGCCCGGCAGTCTGCCGGAATACTGGCTGGCCAGATACGAGACAACCGTCGGACAGTACGCGGACTACCTGAACGAGACCGGGGGCCGGGGCGCGGGCTGGGTCGGCCGGATGGCGGATTCCCTGAGCTGCGGAATCGTGCGTGAGGGCGAGAGTCAGGGATACGTCTACCGCGTCCTCCCGGGCCGGCAGGAATACCCGGTTACGTTCGTTTCGTGGTACGATGCGGCGGCGTTTCTGGACTGGTGCGGAATGAAACTCCCGACCGAAGCCCAGTGGGAAAAAGCCTGGCGCGGCGGCAGGTTCCTCGACGGCGACGAGGCGGCGGCGATGGCGAACCCCGACCCCGAACGGACCTATCCCTGGGGAAACCAGCCGTCCGGTGACGAGAGAATATTCCGCTGCAATGGCCGGGGGGACCAGGACGGATTCGAGCGGACCGCCCCGGTCGGCAGCTTCTCCGCATACGGCTCGCCCTATGGAATTCTCGATCTGGCCGGAAACGTGGCCGAGTGGACCCGTGACTGGTACACGACGACGTATCACGAGGGGCTCGACGGGCTGCGGATGATCAGGGGCGGCTCGTGGCGTTCCCTGCCGGTCGGATTGGACGCTATCAGCGGAGCAACCAGCCTGCCGGCCGATGAGAGCGCGATCATGGGTTTCCGCGGCGTGGTGGACCCGCGGCCTTCGCGTTAGCTCCGCCCGGGACAAATCTCAACAGGAATACAGTAAAAACTCGACGAGTTCTGCATCAGGGGCTATGATATGAATAACCGGCCTTCATCTTAACCTGCTTCCGACAGGGAGAACTTTGAATTTATGAAAACTACCGGCGCTACCCGGCTTCCTTTCAAACTCTGTCTGCTCCTACTCGCTTTGATCGCGATCCATGCCTGTTCTCCCGGTTCTCCGGTCGGCGAAGCGGTCCAGGATTTCAGCGAAACCAGGCTCGGCCTGCAGCCCCCGCCCGGCGACACGGTGCACGTCAGCCCTCCCTATCTGGCCTGGGGACCGTTGGACGGCGAGACGTCCTACCGTGTGGAAATCAGCCGCGACAGCAGTTTCAGCAGTGTGGAAACCGCCAGCGAACCGACTCCGTACTGCGTCTGGCGCCCGTCCGCCGTGCTCGACCCGGGACAGTGGTTCTGGCGGGTAAGCGGAGTAACCGAAGGGCGCTCCGGCAGGGTGTATTCCTTCGTGGTGGCCGGACAGCCAATTGCTTTCCCGGCCCCCGACTACGAGAGCCTGCTGAGCAAGATACCGTCAAGCCACCCCAGGCTGTTCCTGCGGGCGGACGAGGTGGAAGCCCTGCGGCAGGCCGCCGGCGGAGAACTTCGCGGGGAGTGGGAGTACCTGAAGCGCAGGGCCGAACAGGCCATGGAGCTGGTACTGAAAACTCCCGATGAGGAAACCGAGCGCTGGGGCACGGTGGAGGCCACCGCCCACTGGCGAAAAAATTACACTATCGCGCGTAACACGGTGTACGCCGGCGAGATGCTGGCTTTCTGCTACCTGGTCAGCGGAGAGCAGCGCTACCTGGACGGGGCGCGGCGGATTCTGCAGCACCTGCTGAGCTGGGACCCGCGCGGGCCGAGTTCCGTGTTCGACAACGACGAGTGCGCGATGCCGCTGCTGCAGTATATCCCCCGGATGTACGACTGGCTTTACGACGCGCTTACCGAGCAGGAACGCCGCGAGGTGGTGGAGCACATGCGAATCCGCGGGCAAGAGGCCCGTCGCGACCTGGGCGACGTGCACCACAAGGCATACGACAGCCACGCCCACCGGATGTATCACCAACTGGCCGAGGCCGGGATCGTCTTTTTCAGCGAAATCCCCGAGTCGGAGGAATGGATCAGGCATGCGCTGACGATCTACCACACCTGGTATCCGGCCTGGGGTGATTACGACGGCGGCTGGAGCGCCGGACTGGCCTATTACAGCGGGTATGTACTGATGGTCACTAACTGGCTGGACGCCGCCGAGTGCGCCCTCGGGCTGGTTCCCGAACAGCACCCGTTTATCCGTAACGCCGGCAGCTACGCGATG
>VRUH01000060.1:0-11375 GCA_019456185.1 Candidatus Glassbacteria bacterium
TATTATCCTTAACGCTACCTTGAAAAATTATCAAAATAATATCTGTCTCAACTCTTGATTCTCAAGACAGTCGCTACAGCCATTCAGAAGTTATAAAACAGGTTCTAGTGCTCTGTATCAGAAGTAACATTCCGTATTTTGCAGGGGCGCACCCGCGTGTGCGCCTGCGGGCAGACACATGGGTCTGCCCCTACAAGATAATCGTGACGAGGGTTTCAACCCTCCCATAAACGACGGGTTTCTGTCGGCTGCCATTACTGTTATATCACCTAATTTCCGGTACACTACACTAGCCGCGGCGCTCAGGACGGGCAGCACGGTCAGGAACTGGGCGACCTCAGGGTTGACAGAAACTGCCGCGGCATGGTCATTTCCAGCGGATTCAGTTGCGACTTGCGCCGCTATCACGGTGAGGCTAATATTCCCCTTTGATCCACGGCAGAGCGGTCCGTAATCCAGCGAACAGCGGCTTCCTTTCAAAGCCGTTCGTGTTGAGCGATGACGACCGTTTAGGCAACCATCCTAATTGAAGGCACTTCCGGTCGATGAGCGAAAATGTTCTGATAGTCATGACTATCGCCGTACTGGAGGGCCTGCTCTCGGCGGACAACGCGCTGGTGCTGGCCGTACCGGTACGCGGTCTTCCGAAGGAGCAGCACCGCAAGGCGGCTGGCCATAACAAGCGAAGGCAAGCCACCTCGAAAAATGCCACGGAATGCTTTGTTCAACACGCTACCATAACCCAAGAGGCGACGTGTCTTTAGTGGCCATAAACTTCGGCGCCCTGCCCGTCTGGGTCAATTCTCTGGTGATCCTGGGGACCATCACGCTGCTGGCCGTGGGGGCCTACTACGTGGTCGAGTCCGCCACCCGCATTGCGCAGCGCCTGCACGTCAGCGAACTGGTAATCGGCCTGACGGTGGTGGCTTTCGGCACGTCGGCCCCCGAGTTCGCCGTGACGCTGAACTCCGCTTTCCGCGGGTACGGGGACATCTCGGTGGGCAACATAGTGGGATCCAACATCTTCAACCTGGGCTTCATCCTGGGCGGGTGCGCCCTGGTGCGCACCATCAACACCAGCGCGCACCTGCTGCGGCGCGACGGCACCATCCTCATTGTTTCCTCCGTGCTGCTGCTGGGCCTGATTGTATCGGACCTGACGCTGAGCCACCTGGACGGGGCCCTGCTCTTCCTGCTCTTTGCCGCCTATCTCTTCTATCTCTTCCGCTCCCGCAAGGCCCTGCCGAGCACGGACGCGGAAGAAAGGGCCCGCGTGCCAGAGCCGGGGCGCAGGGCAAGGCCCCTTCTGCAGGAATGGCTGCTGCTGATTGTTGGGCTGGCCTGCATCGTTTACGGCAGCCACCTGCTGGTGGGCTCATCCACTGCGTTGGCCAAGACTTTCGGGGTCAGTGAATGGGTGATAGGCGTTACGGTGGTGGCCGTGGCCACCTCGGTGCCGGAGTTGGTGGTGAGCCTGGTGGCCATCCTGAAGCACCGCCACGGCATCAGCGTCGGCAACATCATCGGCAGCAGCATCTTCAACGTGCTGGGCGTGCTGGGCCTGGCCGGCATCCTGCGGCCGGTGGGGGTGGACCCGATGGCGCGTTTCTCGCTGGCCGCCCTGGCGGTGATGGTGCTTGTCCTGCTGGTCTTTATCCGCACGGGGTGGCGGATCTCCCGCCTGGAGGGCGTGGCGCTGCTGGTAATGGCCACCGTGATGTGGGTGACCATCCTGATGCTGCAGGGGGCATAGGGGAAGCAAAAGCTTATTCCGGGGGTTCTCAAAAAGCAGCAAGTGGTTTACCGCCACCGGGCGTAGCACATCTTCGGCCGGTAACACCGCCATACCTTTTGCCTTTTGCGCTTCTTCTTGTGGCGCGAACAGGTGGACATCCTTGCGGGAGGAGAAAGCGCTTATGGTCACTCCGGCCCGCGCCAGGCGGCCGCTGACCACGGCTGGCAGGCCCACAAGCTCCAGGTCTGTTGTCACGGACAGGGTGATCCGGGCTAATTAAAAGCACTTCCGGTCGATTAGCGAAAATGTTCTGACAGCCCTGACTATCGCCGTGCTGGAGGGCCTGCTCTCGGCGGGCAGTTGCACGCGCACATCCCGCCGGTTGTGTTCTGGGGCGTGACGTTCGTTTTCTTTGCGATCGGGTTCCAGCGCAGGACGAAGCCCGGTGAGAGAGATGGGAAGAGTGACGATCCCTCGGATTCACTTTAGACGGAGACCTCCCGGTGGAACAACTGCTGGACACGCTCGACCAATACCCGCTGCTGCTGCCGCTGGCGATCATGCTCAGCCGCGTGGTGGATGTCTCGATCGGCACGGTGCGGATGATCATGGTTTTCCGCGGCCGTCGCTACACAGCCGCCGTCCTGGGCTTTTTCGAGGTGACAATCTGGCTGCTGGCGATCACCGGGATAATCGCCCATCTCACCAACGTGATCGGCTACCTGGCCTACGGACTGGGCTTCGCACTGGGCAACGTGGTCGGCTTGATTATCGAGCAAAAAATGGCCGTGGGCCAGCAGGTGGTGCGCTTTATCAGCAGCGAGGAAGGGGAGAATATCAGCCGGGTGCTGCGTTCGCAGGGATTCGGCGTTACCGAGTTTTCCGGTTCGGGCCGCGAGGGACCGGTCCTGCTGGGCTTCGTGATCGCGCCGCGCAAAAAAGTGGCGGAGCTGATGGAGATTATCTCCGGGGTGGACCCAAAGTCGGTGGTGACAATCGAGGACGTGCGGCACAGCAATATCGTGGAGTACAACCAGCGGCCGGCCGGCGGGTTGTGGGGCTGGATGAGAATCCTGAAGAAGAAGTGAGGCTCTCTCTCGCCGAATAAAACCGATCAACTTAGTCACAGGTCAAAATCGGCTGTTTTTATGCCGTGAAGAGAAAGGACTGTTTGTCGATGACCACGAAAAACATGTCTAACCGCCGCGAGTTCCTGCGCAAAGCTTCGATGGGATCGCTGGGCCTGCTGCTGCTGTCGCGCAATGCCGGCGCTATCGCCGCCAATGACAAAGTCGTCGTTGCTCACATCGGGCTTGGCTCGATGGGGAACTCGCACCTGAGGTGGTTCGCCGGCCTGCCCGACGTCCGGATCGCCGCGCTTTGCGACCTGGACGAACAGAGACTTGGCAGGGCGATGGATTCGTTAAAGGAAATCCATCCGGATACCCGCGCCAAAGCTTACACCGATTTCCGTCGCATCCTGGAACGAGAGGATATCGACGCGATAACCTGCGCCACACCCGACCACTGGCACGCCCCGATTGCGAATCTGGCCTTTCAGGCGGGCAAGGATGTTTACGGAGAGAAACCTCTCTCATATACGCCGGTCGAAGGGCGGGCCATGCTGGGGAACTTGAACCGGTATGAGCGTGTTTTCCAGCTGGGCACCCAGATTCACGCCGGTGAAAACTACCACCGCGTGGTCGAACTGGTCCGCTCAGGCAGGCTGGGGAAAATCCACACCGCGCGTATCTGGAAGACAGGCGGCCCGCCCGCTCTCGGGTTCCCGGCCAACCGGACTCCGCCGGAAAGCCTGAACTGGGATATGTGGCTCGGCCCGGCGCCGTACGCTGAATATACCCCGGCCCGCTGTCACGGGACATTCCGCTATTTTTTCGACTACTCCGGCGGGGTATTCGGGGATTTCTGGTGCCATATCGCGGATATCGTCTTCTGGGCGCTCGAGCCTGGCCGCCTGCTCAGTATCGACGCCAGGGGCGAGGTGCCCCACAACAGTATTGCCGACACGCCTCTCTGGATCGACATCGACTATGAATTCGAGGACCTGAAGATCCACTGGACCACGACTCCGCCCCAGGTCCCCGGCGCCGCGGACCGTCAAATCGGCGCCTGTTTCGAGGGGACCAAAGGTTCATTGCTCTGCGATTACTCGAGCTGCGAAGTTACCCTCGACGGCGAGAAGCTCGCCGACATCCCGGACGTACCGAAGACTCTGCCGAGATCGCCGGGACATCAGCGTAATTTTATCGATTCCGTCAAATCGCGCACCCAGCCCGAGAGCAATCTCGAATATGTGCGCAGAATGACGCTCCCGATGCACCTGGGGCTGATCTCATTCCGGCTGGGCAGAAAACTTGTCTGGGACGATACGGCCGAACGGTTTGTCGGTGACAACGCGGCTAATTATTTACTGTCCAGGCCCTATCGCGCGCCCTGGATTTTTTCCTGACAAAACCGAGTTCTAAATTCAGGTTTTTTATTATTGGAGATTTTATGCGCAAGTCACTGATTTTTGCCCTGCTGACTCTGGCTGCAACAGCCGTAGCCTCGTCGGCAGCCGATGAAAGAGGTTTTGTCTCAATTTTCAACGGCCATGACCTGGCCGGCTGGAACACCGGGGCCTGCCCGGACGGTTTCCGGGTCGAGGACGGCTGCCTGGTCACGGGCGGAGGCGACGGCGGTCCGGGCCTGCTGTGCACCGCTGCCGCCTATGGCAATTTTGTCTTCCGTTTCGAGTATCTGCTCTCCGGGGTCGGCAACAGCGGCGTGATGATCCGCGCTGACGCCGACGAGCAGCTCGCCTGGGCGAAAGGCTACGAAATCCAGCTGCTCGCCCCGTGGACCCCCCACCGTGACGACCTGCATTGCACGGGGTCGATCTACGGCCACGTGGCGGTGACCAACCGGCCGGACGAGACCACGGGGGTCTGGCACGAGATGGAAATCGTCTGCGACCGCCAGCTGATCATTATCGCGGTGGACGGGAAAGTGACCACCTGGGCGGAGATGAATTATGTGAAGAGTTTGAGGAGTAAGAGCCTGCGCGGCCCCCTGGGCCTTCAGACCAACCATTCCGGGCCGGACCAGTGGGTCAAATTCCGCAATCTGCGCCTCCGCGAGCTGGACCGCGAGCCGGATTACGTTGTTAAAGGCTTCTCCTCCACGGACCCACGGGTTCGCAAGCTGACCCACGAGGCCGCGCTGAAACTGGACACCCTGCTGGCCGGGCAATTGTGCGCACTGCTGGCGGAGGAAGATTCTGTCAGCTCGGTCGGCGCCAAAAAGGCCCTGTTCGATATCGTGGCCGCCGCCTCCGCGCCGGCTGCGCCCGCGCCGGTGCGCAGCTCGGTGATAAAAACCTTGCAGGCGCAGGCCGCTGAAACAGAATCGGAAATCGTGCGCCATCACCTGGAGTGGCTGCTGGGGATGCTGGAAAACTGAGCTGTACTATGCTTATGCTGTCTAGTGTTGTGTCCTGCAAATAATGTAGGAAAAAAAGCGGATTATAAATCCCCCTCGATCCCCCTTTTCGAAAGGGGGAGGCCGCTTCCCCCCTTTGGCAAAGGGGGGCCAGGGGGGATTTCAGCTTGAGCTGATCGAACCATTACCAGCCCGTCGAATTATTACATATACTTCCGGGACACTACACTAGCTGGAATTATAAAAGCCCTGCTTGAGTGAGCGGGGTTTTTTGAGTGCGAGATTACTTTAATATATCTGCAATATCTAAAAAGGAGTTAAATCATCCCCAACACCCACTCCGCCACCTCACTCGGCTTTATCCCCCCCATGCAGAAAAACTCCGGGCATTTTTCCCCCAGGCACTCCAGCCGCGCCGGGCAATCCACTTCCGGCAGGAACGTGCGGATTTCCCCGGTGCCCAGCGGCCCCCAGCGCCTGGGGTGATGGGCCGGCACAGGGCTGTATATCCCGGCCAGCGCGGGCACGCCCAGCGCCGCGGCCAGGTGCAGCGGCCCGGTGCTGGGGGCCGCAACCGCCGATGCCCTGCTCAGCAGCCCGATAAAATCCTCCAGCCCCAGACCGACAACCACTTTCACCCGCCCGGTGTGAATCCCCTCCTCGGCCGCGCTTTCGGCCAGGTCCTCCTCGGGTTCCGTTCCGGTAACCACCACGTTCAGCCCCGCCTCCCGCGCCAGCAGCCCGGTGAGCTCCCGCCAGCGTTCGATCGGCCAGTTGAGCGCGCTGCCGCCCATCCCCGGGTGGATCACCACAAGCTTGTTTGCCGGATCGGCAAATATATTTGCCGTCAGTTCGGCCGCCCGCTCCAGTGCAGCCTCGTCAGCCACCACAACCGGCGGCGGGATTTTTTGCTGTATATCGATTCCCAACTTGGTTAACAGATCGATATTGTAGGCGGCTTCGTGTTTCTCCCCCCGGCTGCGTTTCTGCCTCACCGGCCGGTTGAAAAACAGCGGCGCGTAGAGTTTGACCAGCGGGCCGATCCGCAGCGGGATTCCCGCCGAGCGGACCAGCAGCGCGTTCTTGCGGCTGTGGACAAACACCACCGCGGCGTCATAGCCACGGGCGCGAATCTCGGCGGCAATTTCGCGGAAACCCGCGCGGTCGTGGGCGCCGGAGTCGGTGAGAATGCTGTCGATACACGGGTTGCCGCGCACAACCGGCTCGGCGTAGGCGCTGCACAGCAGGTCGATCCGGGCGGCGGGGAGGGCCTCGCGCAGCACGCGGAACGACGGGGTTGTCAGCACCAGGTCGCCCAGGCGGTCATTTCTGACCAGCAGCACGCGCCCGATATTTTTCCCAGAACCTGGCATAGGATACGCTCATCGTGAACGAGCCGAACGCGGCGGCGATCAGCCCGGGGACCCCGTCGAGGAACCCCAGCTTGAACAGGTAGCGGCGGATGAATTTAACCGCTGGCGAGCAGACCATCCGCCGCACCGCCCGCAACGGGGTTGGACGTTCGCCGGAGTCCAGCAGGCGGCGGGCCTCGAGCTCGGTATAGTCCATAAACTTCCGCAGGTACTCTTCGATCGACTCATATGTATCATGGAGAAGGTCTCCTTCCAGCCGGCCCACTTTCCCCTCGATCCTCACCGACTCGTGGACGGGCCTCGTGTCGAACCGTCCCCGGCTCTTGCGGAACAGGCGCAGCTGGAGGTCCGGGTACTGGCCGCCGTGGCGCAGGGGCCGGCCGAAATAATGGTTCAGCCGCGGCACCCGGTAGCCGTCGCACGGGGGCACATCCGGCAGAGAGGCAATCGAGCGGGCAAGCTCGTCGCTCACAAGCTCATCGGCGTCCAGGCTCAACACCCACTCGTTGCCGGCCCGCTCGATACCGTAATTCTTCTGCGCGCCGTAGCCCTGCCACGGGTGATCGAGCACACGGGCACCGCAGGCGGCGGCGATCCCGGCCGTGCTGTCACTGCTGCCGCTGTCGACCACGACAATCTCGTCGGCCAGGCGGGAGACCGAGTTCAAACTGCGCTCCAGAGTGCGCGCGGCGTCGAGGGTTATCATCACCACCGAAATCTTTTTCAACGGCCGGTTCTCACAGTCAAATTCCGAAGCTGCATTTGGCTGATTCATCAGTTTAATAGTTTGACAATTTACTCTTGAGGTGTTAAGATTTCAAAACAGTTTTCCCTGCCCAAGCAAGCTGAAACACCCGGAATAACTGCTTACGGAGGTTCGGGAGCCACCCGGAATTCCCGTCCCGCCGACCGAGGACTTCATCAAGTGGCCGAGCAACTTTTCTTCTATTTCTTCGCCGCACTCAGCGCCATCTCGGCATTTCTGGCAGTCACCCGCAAAAACCCCGTCGTCAGCGTGGTCTGGCTGATAAGCTGCATGTTCAGTCTGGCGGTGATCTACGTGTTGCTAAACGCGTTCTTCCTGGCCGCGGTCCAGGTAATAGTTTACGCCGGCGCTATCTTGATGCTGTTCGTGTTCGTAATCATGATGCTGAACCTCAAGACCGGCATGATCGGCCAGATGCGTAATCTCGGACTTAAATTCATCGGACTGATAGTCACCCTGATAATATTGAGACAGTTCTATTCGGCAATCAAGGGTACTGGCGCCCTGCTCGACCTTCCCCCTGAGGTGGCGGCTGATTTCGGCCAGGCATCCGCAGTGGGAGAGCTGATGTTCAGCCAGTATCTGTATCCGCTGGAGCTGATGGCGGTGCTGCTGCTGGTGGCGATAGTCGGCGCGCTGGTGCTGGCCGGAAAGGAACAACCGTGATCGCCCTGCAAAGCGTACTCACACTCAGCGCGGTCCTGTTCGTGATCGGCATTGGCGGGTTTATCACCCGGCGCAACGTGCTGATCATGTTCATGAGCGTGGAGCTGATGCTCAACGCGGCCAACCTGGCCCTGGTGGCGTTCGCACGCCACAACGCCAGCATGGACCCGCAGATCGTGGCGATGTTCGTGATGGCGCTTGCCGCGGCCGAGGTGGCGGTGGGCCTGGCGATCATAGTCGCGGTCTTCCGCCGCAGGGAGACGGTTAATATCGACGACTTCAGAAACCTCAAGTGGTAGGCTGGAGAGAGTAGATGGAACCGGTGGCCGTACAATATGATCTGCTGCGCTGGATCGTTCTCAGCCCCCTGCTGGGCGCGATCCTGGTCGCACTGCTGGGGCGCACGCTGCCGAGGAAGGTTATCGGCACGCTGGCCAGCGCCGCGGTGGGTGTCAGCTTCCTGATCGGCCTGGCCGCGTTTTTCAAGCTGAAGGAGCTCTCCGGCCACGGCCACGGGGAGGAAACGGTCTTCCTGGCCGACCATCTCTACCGCTGGTTCGCCGTGGGTGGACTGAACGTGGAGGCGGCGTTCGTGTTCGACCGGCTGAGCGCGGTGATGGTGCTGGTGGTGGCCGGGGTCAGCGCGCTGATCCACATCTATTCGATGGGCTACATGGCCCGCGACGAGTGCTACTGGCGCTATTTCACCTACCTTAACCTGTTTGTGTTCTTCATGCTGCTGCTGGTGACCGCCGACAACGCGGTGGCGATGTTTGTCGGCTGGGAAGGCGTGGGGCTGTGCAGCTACCTGCTGATCGGCTTCTGGTTCGAGGACCCCGAGAAAGCCTACGCCGGCAAGAAGGCGTTCGTGGTCAACCGAATCGGCGATTTCGGCTTCCTGCTGGGGATTATCCTGATTTTCTGGAGCCTGGGTACGGTCAATTTCAACGAGATCGCCCAGCAGGCGCCGCTGTTGCTGACCGGCGGCGGGACACTGGCCACCGCAATCTGCCTGCTGCTGTTCCTGGGCGCCACCGGCAAGAGCGCGCAGATTCCGCTCTATGTCTGGCTGCCCGACGCGATGGCCGGCCCGACCCCGGTGTCCGCCCTGATCCATGCCGCCACGATGGTGACCGCAGGCGTATATATGATCGTCCGGCTCAATGTGCTCTACCTGCTGGCGCCGGCCGCGATGTGCGTGGTGGCGGTGGTGGGCGCGGCCACGGCGATCTACGCGGCCAGTATCGGGCTGATGCAGAACGATATCAAGAAGGTGCTGGCCTACAGCACTGTCAGCCAGCTCGGCTACATGTTCCTGGCCGTGGGCGTGGGAGCTTTCTCGGCGGGGATTTTCCACCTGGTGACCCATGCGTTTTTCAAGGCCCTGCTGTTCCTGGGTTCGGGCAGCGTGATCCACGCGATGAGCAACAAGCAGGATATCCGCGAGATGGGCGGGCTGAAAAAGCAGATGCCGGTCACCTACTGGACGTTCCTGTTCGCCACCCTGGCCATTGCGGGTATCCCGCCGTTTTCGGGCTTCTTCAGCAAGGACGAGATCCTCTGGAAAGCGTTCAGCAGCCCGCAGGGCCACTGGACATTGTGGCTGATCGGGTTCGTGGCCGCCGGGCTGACCGCGTTCTACATGTTCCGGCTGGTGTTTCTCACCTTCCACGGCGAGTGCCGCGCCGACGAGGAAACGAAACACCATATCCACGAGTCGCCGTCGCTGATGACCGTCCCGCTGATCGTTCTCGGCGTGCTGAGCGTGATCGGCGGGTTTGCCGGCATCCCCGAGGCCCTCTGGGGCGGCAACCATTTCCATCACTGGCTCGCCCCGCTGCTGGGCAACGAGAACGGCGCGGTGGAAATACCCGCCGGGGCGCATCACTGGCCGCTCGCGGTGGAATACCTGATGATCGTCCTGTCTGTGGCCGTGGCGGTAACAGGTATCGGCGCGGCTTACTTGTTCTACATACGCAAGCCCGAGAAACCCGGGCAGCTGGCCGAGCAGTGGCCGCTGCTCCACCAGCTTATCTACAACAAATACTATGTCGATGAGATTTACAACGTGTTCATAGTCCAGCCGATCAAGCTGATCAGCACCTACCTGCTGTGGAAAATATTCGATGCAGGAGTAATTGACGGGCTGGTCAACCTGACCGGGACCACTGTCCGCGGGCTGGGACGAGTTGCCGCGCGGCTGCAGAACGGCTATGCGCAGGCATACGCGGTCACGTTTCTTATCGGCGCGGTCCTGTTGATCGGTTCGATGATCTGGTAGCAGTGACACACCCCGCCCGCTGACGCGGGCACCCCTCTTGGTAGAGGGGATTAAAGCCGCAAGAACTTTGTATTCCAGGATGTGCCAGGGGTTTGTCGTAGGGGCGAGGCATGCCTCGCCCGGAGAGTGGCGGCTCAGTAGGAAGGAAATGAAACAGCAGATTCTGCGAAAAAATTATGGATAGCTTCAAACATGGTCCCTATGGTACTCAATTATCAACAATTAAAAAGTCTTTCAAGGGAAAAGCTCATTGAGGAATACGATCAAAAAGCGTCTAGTACTGTTATAGGGCTTAATTTCTTACGCGAGGAGATAGCGCGTCGAGATTTTGAGGAACAGAATAGACTTATTATCGCCATGACTCAAGAAATACGAAATTTGACAATATTTGTTGCCGTGTTGACCTTGATTAACGTCATTTTAGTGGCCTTTACAATTTGGCGCGGATAAATCCAAATAGAGGATTTAACTCTTGGGATTTACTGAAATAAGCCAGTCAGACATATTGAGCTGGGTCCTGTTCCTGCCGCTGGCGTTCACTGTCGTGCTGGTGCTGGTGCCCGGATCGCAGAAAGCCCTGCTGCGCTGGTCGGCACTGGTTGCGAGCCTGGTGGTGTTCGTGGTCAGTCTCGATCTGTGGTGCTGCTTCCAGCCTGAAAGCGCCGGGATGCAGTTCGTGGTGCACATACCCTGGATCGAGCGGTGGGGCGTGAGCTACTACCTGGGTATCGACGGGATCAGCCTGCTGCTGATCCTGCTGACCACGTTCCTCACTCCCGTGGTCGTGCTCTCCAGCTGGAACGACGTGCAGAAAAATGTCAAAACGTTCCTGATCCTGATCCTGGTGCTGGAAACCGGGATGCTGGGCGCGTTCATGGCCCTGGACCTGGTGCTGTTCTATTTCTTCTGGGAAGTGATGCTGATTCCCATGTACCTGCTGATCGGCGTGTGGGGACACGAGCGGAGGATCTACGCCGCGATCAAGTTCGTGCTCTACACGATGGTGGGCAGCCTGCTGATGCTGGTGGGGTTTATCTACCTGTTCTGGATCGGCGAGCAGAGTCTGGGTTATTTCACCACCGACCTGTTGGTACTCTACCGCGTGGCGGTTCC
>VRUH01000060.1:11385-13103 GCA_019456185.1 Candidatus Glassbacteria bacterium
TGCGTTCGCGCTGGCCTTCGCGATCAAGGTGCCGATGTTCCCGTTCCACACCTGGCTGCCCGACGCCCACGTGGAGGCCCCCACGGCCGGCAGCGTGATCCTGGCCGGTGTCCTGCTGAAAATGGGCACCTACGGGTTCATCCGGTTCGCCATGCCGCTCTTTCCCGCGGCCAGCCAGGCGTTTGCCCCGGTCATCCTGACCCTGGCTGTGATCGGAATTATCTATGGCGCGCTGGTGGCGATGGTACAGCCGGACCTCAAGAAACTGGTCGCCTACTCCAGCGTGAGCCACCTGGGGTTCGTGATGCTGGGTCTCTACACCCTGACCACCACCGGCGTGGTCGGCGGGGTGTACCAGATGATCAACCACGGGATCAGCACGGGCGCCTTGTTCCTGATAGTCGGCATGCTTTACGAGCGCCGTCACACCCGGCTGATCGACCAGTTCGGCGGGCTCAGCGCGAAAGTCCCCGTGCTGGCGGCGTTCTTCATGATCGCCACGCTGAGCAGTATCGGCCTGCCCGGGCTCAACGGGTTCGTGGGCGAGTTCCTGATCCTGATAGGTACGTTCGGCAGCGCCCACCCCGGCTACGTGTTCTTCGCCGCCAGCGGCGTGATTCTCTCGGCGGTCTACATGCTCTGGATGTTCCGCCGCGTGATGTTCGGCCCGCTCGACAACCCGCAGAACCAGAAGATGGCCGATCTGAATATCCGCGAAGTGCTGGTGCTGCTGCCGTTGACAATCATGATGTTCTGGATGGGCCTGTTCCCCGGAATGTTTCTCGACCGGATAACCCCGTCGGTGGAAAAATTTATCGGCCAGTACCAGCACAAGCTGGAAATAGCTGAGCTGCAGCGGGTGGAAACCAGCCCGCTGGAAAGCAGGGTTGTGTTCAACGAAGCGGAGAAGTTGATCGATGATTGAGTTTCCCGCCATCAATTGGAACCTGCTCCTGCCGCAGGTCGTGCTGGTCAGCGCGGCGTTTTTCCTGCTGCTGCTGGCCGTGCTTTACCGCGTGCGCAACAGTGAGCGCGGACCCGCTGTCAGCGGAGCGGTGCTGAGCGTGCTGGGACTGGTTATCACCGCGTTGATGGTCTGCGCCCAGTGGGACACAGTGGCCGGTACGTTCGGCGGGATGCTGCGGATCGACCCGTACTCCACCTTCTTCAACGTCCTGATCCTGGGTGGGGCAATCCTGTGCGTCCTGCTCTCCGTGCGCGAGGCGGGCGGACTGCGGGCGGTTGCCGGCGAGTATTACGCCCTGCTGGTATTCAGCGTGCTGGGGATGATGGTGATGGTGTCGGCGGCGGACCTGCTGGTTGTGTTTATCGGCCTGGAAATCATGAGCCTGGCGATCTACATCCTGGTCGGTATCCGTCAGAACAGTGAATCGGGCAGCGAGGGCGCGCTCAAGTATTTCCTGATCGGCGCGTTCGCCAGCGGATTCCTGATCTACGGGATCACGTTCCTGCTGGGCACGGCCGGGACCACGCGTTTCGAGGAACTGGCTTCAGCATTGGGGCAGACCGGCGAAAGCGATACGCTGCAACTGCTGGCCGTGGGCCTGGTCCTGATCGGTTTCCTGTTCAAAATCGCGGCGGTGCCGTTCCATATGTGGGCGCCGGACGCTTACGAGGGTGCGCCCACGCCGATCACGGCATTCATGGCCGTGGCTGTCAAGACCGCCGCGTTCGCGGTACTGGAGATCGGAAGAGCG
>VRUH01000060.1:13113-23125 GCA_019456185.1 Candidatus Glassbacteria bacterium
CCTGCCGCTGGCCGAATACTGGCTGCCGGTGATGTGGACCCTGGCGGTGGTGACGATGACTGTCGGCAACCTTGCCGCGATTTTCCAGGGCAATATCAAGCGCATGCTGGCCTACAGCTCGGTGGCCCACGCGGGCTATCTGCTGGTGGCCCTGGCCAGTATCGATCCGGCCGCGGCCGTTACCGGCGACGATCCGGCGATGGTGGCCGTGCTGTTCTACCTGGCTGTCTACACCCTGATGAATGTCGGCGCATTCGGCGTGCTGATCTACCTGGGCGGCGGCGGCCGCGGCATGGAAACCCTGGAGCAGATAAAAGGCGCCGGGTTCCGCTACCCGCTGCTGGGCGCTGCGATGGCGGTGTTCATGTTCAGCCTGGCCGGTATCCCTCCCACCGGCGGGTTCCTGGGCAAGTTTTACGTCTTCAGCGCGGCGGTCAACCGCGGGCTGATCTCCCTGGCGATTATCGGCGTGCTCAACAGCGCGGCCAGCGCCTACTATTACCTTCGCGTGACCGTCCAGATGTACATGCGCGAAAGCGATGAGCCGCTGTCCGGCCTCAAGTTCTCGCTCCCCCTGGCCGTAGCGATTACCGTCTCGGTCTGGGGCGTTTTCCACCTCGGTATCGTTCCTGCCGAGTTGATCGCCACCGCGGACCGGGCGGTACTGTTCCTGCATTGAAACGATTCGCACGTCGGCTTGGCCCCCCATTATGCAAGACTTAATTCTTTCCAAAACGGTGATTTTTGCTTATAATGCGAACCCGACACTTTCCGGCGGGTAGAAACAGGTGCAGGTAACGGCCCCGGGCGCCCGGCTCGGCTGAGCTCTTTTTTTTAACGGAGACCGCTAGATGCGCAACATGCTACAGTTGGCAGCCGGCGCCTTACTGATGCTCTCCCTTGCCTGCTCGGACAACGATGTCGTTAAAGAGCCGTTCAACCCAGGGTTCACTTATGAGGACCTGGCTGACGCCTGGCGCGGGAACCTCGACTCATGGTACGTTGAAAACTCTTCCGGCAAACCGAGCTATACGCTGGAAAATGTCAATATCTCCCTGATAATGGATACTGAAAGATACTGGCTCCAGCTTACCCATTTTACCGATTCGCTTGAGTACCAGTATTTAAACCGCGGTTTCTGGCTCTGGGACCCGAGCTTGCCGGATGTGATATATTTTGAATTGTATTTTGAATCAAGCTCGCAGGTTTTCAACCCGCAAAAAGACCTCACGCCTGCCGACACACTCGACGGAAGTGGAGGCGGCAACAATCAGGGCGGCGGTACTCCGCCGGATACTATCCTCACCTCCAAGGGCGACGATACGCAGATAGAAGAAGTGTTTTCCAGCATTATTGAGTTCACTGAAAACCAGCTCAGGCTCTACGAGTTTGAAGGATATTTCGATCCGGGAGATATCACGCTGGACAGATTCTAAGCCAGGGAGCGGTCCACGGTGGAATGTCCGTGGTGTGCGATGGAACTTGAAAGGGGCACCACTGAGTGCCCCTTTTGCAAGAACGAGGTAACCGTGCGCTCGCGCGGCGCGGGTCATGTGATCCGCGTTGCCGCCGTGGTGGTGCTGCTCGGCTTTACAGTCCTGATGCTCGGAGACGTTCTACTAGATCTCCTTCGCCGCCTTCTGCCCTGACCAGCTCCACTTCAACTTCCTGCCTCGCCCGCCGCTTTTCCGCATCGCTGCCCAGATGGAACGACAGTTCTTCATCGTACCACTGGTTCAGTGTCGTGCCCACCCGGCCGCCGAATATCCCGTCCACCAGTTCGGCCAGCTCGTGCAGTGTCCGCAGGTGTTCAGCTTTTCCGGACCACAGTTCGACCAGCACGTCCTCGTCCACTTCCCCGAATATCCGGTTGAGCGCAAAGGCCGCCAGCACCACGTCCTCAACCATCCCCAACGGACCCAGGATCGCTTCGGGGATCAGATCGAGCGGGCTGGCGAGATAGGCGAAAATCATCCCCAGCTTGATCCGCAAATGCCGCGGCACCCGCTCGTCAAGCATCAGCCGGCCGATCAGCACCAGGATGTCGGGAATCAGAAAAACGAATTCGGCCAGCCGTGAAACTTTCGTCCCGGCTTTCCCGGTCACCCAGTTGAACACACGCTCCCTGAGATTATCGTAAAACCGCTTTTTAAGTACTGTATTAGAACTCATTGTCGGTCCCTCCCTGATCCCGGATCAACTCTTCGCCCCCGCAGCCGGTATAGTATTGCGGGGAAGGCAAAAATCGTACCTGCATTAATATTGTAAGCTGCCGGACGCGTGCGTGCAAGTGCCCCGGCATGCCGGGGACAAAGTAACTTTGATTTCCACTCGCTTGACCCAGGCCCATGCGTGTATTTTTTTATTACCATGACAAACCGACCCCGGAAATCATCGCTCCTGTCATCGTGCGCCATGGCCTGGCGGCTGCGGCCCTGCCCGTGTCGATATTCGGGCTGGAACCGCGCCTGGCGATCCTGCTGGGCGCCGTGCTGACTGGTATCGCCTCCACCTGGGTGGCTGGGGTGCAGATCATCCGCAGGATTCGCCGCAACTGAGGTTCAGCAGGCCAATACGGCCAGTTGGCGCTCATATTCCCGACGTTCACCGGGGCTGATCTCCATTTCGAGCAGTTCCAGCAAACATGCGCGGGCCTGTTCACATTGATCGAGTCTTAAGTAGCACAAGGCGAGGTCATTCAAATGGACGCGGCTCCTTTCCAGAAGCACTGCCTTCAATAACAGGACCTTTGCCTCCTCCCACCGAGCCGCCGCCAGATATACACTGATTACCGCGCCCAGGGGCTGTAGTTCTCCAGGATTCAGCGCCAGCATCTTTTCAACGATAGCCCAGGCCTCAGCCATCCGGTTGCGCCCGATCAGACGCGAGACGGCTCTGACAGCAGCGGTTGCATCCCCCGGCTGCATGGAACTGGCCGCGAGATACTGCTCGAGAGCCTCATCCGGCTGACCTGTCTTTTCCAGCACCTCACCGAGAGCCAGCCGGACCAGGTAGTTGTCACCACTGCCGCCGCGCAAAGCCCGCAGGACTCCAGCCGACTCCCGGAACCGGCCGAGACGGTAAAGGGTAAAACCAAGGTAGCGCCTTGCTTCCTTGTTATCACTCTCCAGGGTCAAAGCGGACCTCAGTTCCGCCTCGGCCTTGGTGTAATCTTCTCTGATGTAGTACCTGATAGCTGTCGACAGGTGCGCGTGGGTGTGAGGATGGATATCGTCAAAATCCACCTCCCTGCCGCCGACATATCCAAGTGCTTTCAGCGCCCTTGTCTGCCGGGCGGCCACGGAGAGTTCTTCGGTAATGACAAGGTCCTGTCTGCTCTCCGCCATCACCGGGGTCTTCTGCTCAAACTGCCTGAAGGCCCTTTCAACTCCCGCACGGCTTACGCGCGAGGGTACGAGGTTCTTTTCCTCATCGAAATCCTGCGTCAAATCGTAGCACTCCCACCTGATTTCTTCAGCCAGGATATAATGTCTTTGGCCGGCCGATATGATCGACCTTAAATCAACGCCGGTTCTGCTTTCGACAGCCTCCCGCCCCCAGAAGAGCTTGCTGTAGGCCGGCGCCGGCTGCAACTTGTCGCCAAGCAGGAACCTCCCCTTGGCTTCCTCCGTCATTCCCTCCACGCCCGCCGTTCGGGCGATTGTATGAAACACATCGGTTATCGAGACAGTTTCATCCCTCACCGACCGTTCCGGAATCAACTCAGGGTATCGCATCAGCAGCGGGATCTGAACCAGTGGACGGGTAAGCAGAACTCCGTGGGTGTAATGGCCCCTTTCGCCATAAATCTCCCCATGGTCGGCAAGAACGATTACGAGGGTTTCATCCAGGATGCCGTCGTCCCTCAAATAATCCAGCAATTCGCCAAGCTGCGCATCCAGGTAGGTGAGAGCGCCGTCGTAAATATCCACCACCACCGCTTTTTCGCTCGAGTCAGGTGTGAGCTCTCGCGCGTTAAGCATTTCACTGTAGCGGCACAGACTGTCGAGCCGCGCGCTCTCAATCGCCCGGCCGCCGCTGTACATGCTGCGGTAGGGTTCCGGCGGGCTGTAGGGCATATGCGTATCCATGTAATTGATGAACGCGAAAAACGGTCGGCCGCTGCTGTCAGTCCGGGCGATAAATTCTTTGACGAGCCGGTTGGTGTGGGGCGTGTCGTAAGGGTGGATGCTGTCGGTAACGCTCGTATCGGCCCAGACAGCTTCAAACTGCTGGAAGCCGCGATGGAGGTTGTGCGTCCTGTCAACGAAGGGGTTGTTGCTGAATCCGGCGGTGCGGTAGCCGCTTTCGACCAGTAACTCGGCAAGTGTGGGAATCCGCTCAATCAGCCATTCATGCCGGCTGGTCGTATTGTGCTCATCGGGCAGCAGACCGGTAAAGAGACTGGCATGGGCGGGCAAGGTCCAGCTCGATGTCGAAACCGCCATCGTGAACCTGGCGCCCTCGCCGGCCAGCCGGTCAAGGTTTTGCGTGGTTTGCCGGTGATAGCCATAGCAACTGAAATGGTCCGCCCTGGCCGCATCGAGCACTATCAGCAGCACATTCGGCTTAAAGTGATCGGACCAGGACCCGATCGAACACGACATTGCCGTGGCGGCGATGGCAATAAACAGACAGTAACGAATTGACAGTACACGCCTCCAGCATTTTGGCAGATCATTAGAGGAAAATAAGTCGCCGGATGTATCGCCTACGGGCTTACCGTGATTCCGCCGACAGTCGTACCGACGGCGATTTCCGCCTCGGAGCCATTGCCGATTGTCCCCATTACGCTGTTGGTGCTCACCTGCCCGTCGATCGCAAAGCCGAGGTTGATAACTCCCGCTCCCGTGGAAAGATTCAGCACCGCATTCATGTTCTGGGGCAGCTTCAATTTTATTTCCCCGAACCCTGTCGAGAAGCCGCACGTGCCTTTGGGCCTGCCCTCGTAGTCTATCGAGCCGACTTTGACATCCATATTCCAGGTCGCGATTTCCGGCGCAAAAATTTCAAAATCCACCTGGGTATTCTGAGTGTTCGAGGGGTTCGCCGCAATGATGTTAACCCCGTTCGGTATCGCGTTGATGCTCAGCGTTATCCGATTCAGATCATCCTCGCTGGCGGCCCGTTTGATGGCCGTGATCTGCATCAGGCCGGGACTGGGACCGGGCCGGACCGTGACATTCCCGACAAACAGGCTCAGATCAAGCGAGGGACCGAAGTCCAGCGAGAACGTCCGTTCCACGGTGTCTGCGAATGTCAGGGTTGGCACACCAGCCGGGCCGTTGTCGTCGCCGCAGCCCGGCAGTAGAACGCAGACACTCAACACCCCAACCAGCGCCATCGCTGCCTGGCGTACCATGCTTTTTCTGTAATTGCCGACGGATGAGTCCATTATCATACCTCTGTTAAATTGACAGTTAAAATATCCTGTTCGCTGTTATATCAGCCGGATATTGCTCTTCTACCCCCGAGCGGGACAGCGGTTCTTAATCATTATGTAATTTGCAGTTCGGGTGCAAACCTTAGCGTTTCGTATCTCTCTTTCGGGATTAGCCAGCCGAAATCCCGGACCGTGCCGTGCCTGCCGGGATCAAGCTTTCTCCTCCATCCCCCCCTTACCCTGCCGCCAGCAGCGCGCAAGCGTGGCCGGCCACCCTGTAGACTCCCTGATCCGCCAGCACGTCGCCGCCATCGAGATGCGGCAGCCCTTCCTCGTCAGCCGTGTCCAGCACCAGGCACCATTGACGGCCCTCGCCCGGTTCGGGAAGATGAAACCCGTGCTTCCCTCTACCCGCGTTGAACATCAGGTAGAAATCCCGGTCATCGCTTTCCGCACCTGTTTCCGGCGCACTGCCATCGAGACGGCAGGCCAAGCAGGGGCGGCTGTCGCTCCAGCGCACCGGCCCGCCGCCGGCCTCGTACCATTCGATATCCGCCCGGCCGTCGTTGTCGTGGTCGCCGCCGGTAAAGAAGGAGCTGCGTCTGAAGATCGGGTGCGCTTTGCGCAGCGCTATCAGGCGCCGGGTGAACTCCACCAGCCGGCTGTTTTCCTCGGCCAGAGCCCAGTCGATCCAGCTTATTTCGTTGTCCTGGCAGTAGGCGTTGTTGTTGCCGCGCTGAGTGCGGCGGAACTCATCTCCAGCCAGGATCATCGGCACGCCCTGGCTCAGCAGCAGGGTGGTCAGAAAACTTTTTACCTGGCGAGACCTCAGTTTTTCTATTTCCTTGTCATCCGATGGCCCCTCGACACCGAAATTCATGCTGAGGTTGTGGTTGTCTCCGTCGCGGCTTTCCTCGCCGTTGGCCTCGTTGTGCTTTTTCAGGTAGCTCACCAGATCGTTGAGCGTAAACCCGTCGTGGCTGGTGATAAAATTGATCGAGTTGCGGGGCAGCTTTCCGCTGGAGGTGTAGATGTCGCTGGAGCCGGTGATCCGCGAGGCCAGCCCGTTGCGGCTCTTGCGCTCGCCGCGCCAGAACCGGCGGACGTCATCACGGAAACGGCCGTTCCACTCGCTCCAGCGCCTGCCGGGGAAACTGCCCACCTGGTAGGCCCCGGCGGCGTCCCACGCCTCGGCGATTATTTTCACGTGGCGCAGGATCGGATCCTCGGAAATCGACTCCAGCAGCGGCGGGTTGACCAGCATCTCACCCCGGCTGTCGCGGCCCAGGATACTGGCCAGGTCGAACCGGAACCCGTCGACATGCATCTCCACCACCCAGTAGCGCAGGCAGTTGCGGATGAAAGAGCGAACAACGGGGTGGTTGCAGTTGAACGTATTGCCGCAGCCTGAGTAGTTCTTGTACCTGGAGCGGTCTTCTTCATCGAGGATGTAATAGATCGAGTTATCCAGCCCGCGGAAATTGAGAGTGGGGCCGGTCTCGTTGCCCTCGGCGGTGTGGTTGAACACTACGTCGAGGATCACCTCGATCCCAGCGGCGTGAAGAGCCCTGACCATCGTTTTGAACTCGCTCACCGCCGCGCCGGAAAGTTCATCGCCCACGGCGTATTCCTTGTTCGGCGCATAGAACAGCACCGGGCTGTAGCCCCAGTAGTTTTTCAGCTTTTCGCCGGTTGAGGGGTCGCGGCGGATCAGCTCGTGCTCGTTGAACTCGTGGACCGGCAGCAGCTCGACAGCGGTCACGCCCAGGCTTTTGAGGTAGTCGATCTTCCCGGCCACTCCCAGAAACGTTCCCGGCTCTGCCGCTCCGCTGGATTCATGGCGGGTGAACCCCCGCACGTGCATCTCGTAGATCACGCTGTCCTCCAGCGGCACCGCCGGAGGACAGTCGTCGCCCCAGTCGAAGGAGTTGTCCGCCACCAGGCACTTGGGCGGCAGCAGGTTGGACGGCAGGCGCTCCCGGTCCGCTCCGTTGATGCTCTGGCCGATCTCCCAGTGGTAGCCGCCGGCCACCGCCTGGGCGAACGGGTCCATCAGCGCCACCCGCAGGTTGAACCTGTGGCCCTCTGACGGCTCCCAGGGACCATCGACACGCCAGTTATAGAGCAGGCCCGGCCCGGCCCCGGTCAGTTCGAGATGCCAGATATCCCCCGTGCGGTTGGTTACGGGATCGAGCTGGATCTCTCGCGACGGCCCGTTGTCGTCGGCACCGGCGTAGAGCAGGAGGCTGACCGCTGTTGCATTGCGGCTGAACACACTCAGGCGCACGCCACCGGGGGTCAGGTACACACCCAGGGGCAGGGGGTGGCCGGGGGCAAGGCCGTAGCTGTCGATCCCTTTTCCTTTACCTATTACCGCCATTTTCATTCAGTCCCGTCTTCATTGACCCTACTTGCGCACCTTGAGAAACGTCGCCACGCCCGCCACGGCGAACAACACATTACTGCCCCAGGCGGCCATGAGCGGCGATATCACTTCGCTGTAGCCCATGCTGCGGAAAATGTAATAACTGCCCATGAACAGCATATAGACCACCACGCCCAGGGCGATCCCCACCCCCGGACCCATCCGGCGGCGGGTGACCGCCAGCGGTGCGCCGAACAGGACAATGATGAAATTCGCAACGGGCAGCGAGGTCTTGAACCACAGCTCAGTCTCGGCTCGGGCGGTGCGAAGGCCGTTGCGGTAGAGCCGGCGGATTTCCTTCTTAAGCTCGGCGAAAGTCATCTGCTGTGGATCGCGGGATTCGACCACGAAATCGGCCGGACGCTCTTTAAGCCCTGTCAGCACCATCTCCTCGAACCTCACCACCTGCTCCTCCCGGCCGCCAGCGGGGAAATACCTCATCGTGCCGTCGGTGAACCGCCAGTTGCCGCCGGAGATATAGTGCGCGCTTTCGGCGTCGATCCGGTACTCGATCTCCAGACCCTCGGGAGGGCCGCTAAACCCGATCAGGCGCACCTTATCGAACGCCCCGGCCTCGAGGCGAAACAGGTTGGCCACCCAGCGGCGGCCGCCCTCGCCCTGGTAGTCCACGTTGCGGCGGAACCCACGCTGCGGGCGGGCGCGTCCCCTGATCCGGTAGTCCTGAATCTCCTCCTTGTTGCGGTTGGCCTCCGGGACAATCGTTTCGTTGAGGGCGAACGCCGCGGCGCTGACCCCCAGCATGAGAATCATCACGGGCAGAAACACGCGGCCCATGCTGACCCCGGCGGCCAGCATGGCGGTCAGCTCGTTGTGCTTGCTGAACTGGCCGAGCGTGAACAGGGTGGCGATCAGCGAGCTGGCCGGCAGGACGAAAATCAGGTAGTAGGGCACCTGGTTGACATAGAACAGGAGAATCAGTTTGAGCGGCGCGCGGGAATCCACGAAATCATTCAGCCGCTCGGCGGCGTCCCCCACCAGGCAGACAAACAGGAAGCCGGCCATCGATACCAGGAAGATGAGCACGAACTCGCGGATGATATAGCGGTCCAGCAGCCTGGGGATCATGGACTCTCGCCTTTCCCCTCATTCCCGCCTGCCAGCCCGGCCATCCGCAGCAGTGAGCGCAGACCCAGTCCCTCGCTGACCAGCGCCAGCGACCGCCGCCCGCGAATCTGCACCAGCAGCAGCCACAGGCCGACCGCCAGAAACAGAACGTTGGGCGACCACATCGCCCAGAACGGGCTCAGCAGGTGACGGTCGGCAAGGGTTTCGCCGGCGATCAACAGCACCCAGTAAACCAGGAACACACTCATGCTGATTGCGATAGACACGCCGGCGCCGCCCTTGCGGCTGATTATCCCCAGCGGCACGCCCAGCAGCACGAACACTATCGAGGCGAACGGGATCGAGATTTTCTTCCACCATTCCACCTGGAGGCTGGAAATCCTGCGCTGGATATAACTCGCCTCCCTCAGCACCGCGGCCAGCCGGCTGCGCGGACTGTCGATATCCAGTCTCCTGCGGCCATTACCGGCGGAATCGGGCTCCGGATACTGCTGCGGGGCTTTATCCCAAGACGGTGGCGCTCCGCCGAACATCTTCCTCATCGCCACCACCGCCGAATCGCTCTCGGGGATCGAATCCGCCAGCGCGGCGGCTGTTCGCTGCAGGCTGTCGAGATTGACAAACCGCCCGGCGATCCGGTCCTGGAGCATCCGCATGGTCAGCTCGCGGTCGGTGCGGTAGCGGCGGCTGCGGCCGCGCTCCAGCACTCCGGAAACGTCGTCCAGGCGGATACGGTGCCGCTCGAAAAACATCCGCTGGAACTGCCCGGCGCGGTGCGGATCGACCTCCTGAATCTCGCCGCTGTAGAGAGTCAGCACTGCATCGGTACGGTTGAGTTCAGTACGGATCGAGCCGCTGTCGGCCACGATCGTGCGGCGCGTACCCGCGTCGGTGGTCTGGGTGATCACGATCCCGAACAGGTCGGCGGGCTTCCGGCTGTCCTCGTCCGGCGGTTGAGCTGGCGCGGTCAGGTTCAATTTCGACGAGCGGTCGGGCTCCTCGATCCTGTTCACCAGCAGCCCCATGCCGGGGAAATCGTCCATTACCACGCCCTCGCGCAACTGGACCGTGGGCTTGATATAGGCGATATCCATCAGCAGGCTTTTATAGCGGTGGTT
>VRUH01000061.1:0-8547 GCA_019456185.1 Candidatus Glassbacteria bacterium
TCGGCCTGCGGGTGACCAACGAGAGCGAGATCGGGCGGTACGGCACGGTGGCGGGCCTGTGGGAGCCGGGAGACAACCGTCTGCTGAATATCACCGAGATCGCCGAAAAGCCATCGGCGGATTACGCCCGCGCCAACCTTCGGGTGGACAACCTGGGCGATGACGAGTACCTGACGATTTTCGGTCTCTATATCCTCGGCCCCACGGTTTTCGATATCCTCAAGGAGCATATCACCGACAACCTGCGGCGCAAGGGCGAGTTCGACCTGAGCTTGGCGCTGGATGTGATGAGGGCCGAGGAGGGTTTCCTGGGCTACGTTATCGACGGGGACCGGTTCGACATCGGCGTGCCCCAGGCCTATCTCGAAAGCCTGCAGAGGTATCCGGCAGGAGATTGAGATCCCCTGATAGCGGGAAGTGCACAATGAACAACTCAGCTAAGAATGAATCCGGCGGGCGCGGGAAGCCAAAGGCAATCCCCGCAGTCTCCCAGAGGCAAAAGGCGCTGCTTTTTTTGATCGGCCTGTTTTGCATCGTGTTTGTCGAGTTGACGCTCAGGCTGATTCCCGCTCAATCGCAGAAGGTCCAGGTCCAGGACCCTTTCGTCGGCTTTTCCGCGGTTAACCCGCTGTTCACCCGTTATGTCGCCGATGACGGGACTGCCCGGCTTAAAACCTCGCCGGACAAGCTCACATTGTTCAACGCCCAGGATTTCAAACTCGAAAAAAACCCCGGCACGTTCCGCATCTTCACCCTCGGCGGCAGCACGACCTACGGCCGCCCATATGCCGACCGGACCTCGTTCGGCGGCTGGCTGAGGACGCTGCTCAATTATGACGGCGGCTCAGGAGCAGCTTACGAAGTAATCAACGCCGGTGGAATAAGTTACGCCAGTTACAGGGTCTGTTTAATCCTCGAGGAGCTGCTCCGCTATTCACCCGACCTGTTCGTGGTGTACACCGGGCACAACGAATTTCTGGAGGCGCGCACCTACGGAAACCTGCAGAGTCAGTCATCGCTGGTGTTCAAAATGCGCAAGCTCCTGTCAGGTTTAAAAATTTACGGTCTGCTGAAAAAAGCAGTCCATTCCACGGGGATCGTTGAAGTAAGCCTCGATCCGGAGCGGTCAGTCCTGGCTCCCGAGGTCAGGACCATGCTCGACAGCAGCGCGGGGCTTGACCTCTACGAACGCGACAGCCTGTTCGCAAACGGCGTATTCGTGCATTTTCGCTTCAATATCCGGCGGATCAAAACCCTGTGCCAACAGGCGGGCGTGCCGGTCGTATTCCTGGATCCGGTGGACAATATCAAGGATTTTTCACCGTTTAAAAGCCAGGGAGCGGACGACCTGGCTCCTGATATCTCCGCTGAACTGTCCGTTTTGATTTCGGAAAGCAGAAGCCATCTCGCCGCCGGTCAACCCGCTGACGCTGTCAGCAAGCTGACCAGAGCCGTCGGCCTGGATTCCCTGGACGCCGACAACTGGTTCCTGCTGGGCAGGGCCTGTCTCGCCGCGGGCGACACAGCCAGCGCCGCCGGGTATCTTCACCTGGCGCGTGAACTCGATGTCTGTCCCCTGCGCGCCCAGCACCCTGTCCACCGGATTCTCGGCGAGGAGATGGCCGGCGCCGACGACCCTCCCCTGCTCGACCTGCCTGATTTGTTTCGACGCCTTTCACCGGGCGGGCTGATCGGCCAGGAACTGCTGATCGATCATATCCATCCACGGCCGGAAACCAACCTGCGGATCGCCCTGTTTATCCTCGAGTGGATGATCGACACCGGCTATGCGGGCGGGAATTCCTATCCCGCATCCGCTGAACGGGTCACTGAAATTATCCGGGCGGTCTATCAGGACCTCCCGGATGACTACGAGGTGCTGGGGATTGTCAAGCTGGCCCGTGTGCTTTTCTGGGCGAAAAAATTCCTTGAGGGCCTCTACGTGCTCGACAGCCACTGGGAAAGTCTTTATCAGACGCCGGAAGCGCAATTTCTGCGCGGCCGGATATTGCTGGCGCTGGAGCAGCCGGATGAAGCCCTGGGCCATTTCCGCGAGGCCTACAACCTGGCTCCGGAAGAGAAAGTGGTGCTGGCTGAACTGGCCGATCTCTATGGAGACCTGGGAGAGATCGACAGGGCGACGGAAGTATTGCGCGAAGGGATAAAACAGTTCCCCGACGACGCTTTCCTGCTGGCGGAATACGGCATGCTGCTCGCCAGATCGGGCAATCCGGACCACGCCATGCGCATGATCCAGAAAGCCGGCAGACTTGAGCCGGACAACCTGAATATCCGACTCAATATCGGCAATGTTTATTCCATGGCCGGGATGTACCGCCAGGCTGAAAAAGCATATCTCGAATCCATCGAGCTGGACCCCGAAAACAGCGACGCCTGGTATAGTCTCGCCAACGTGCAAATTAAACTGAACAAGCTGGAAGAGGCGGAAAAAGATTTTCAGAAAGCGATCAGTCTGGACCGGAACAATAGCCATGCAAGACTCAACCTCGGGAATTTATATCTTATCACCCGGCGCTTCAAAGAAGCGGAAAACGCCTACCGCCTGGCCCTGAAATCCAAAAAGACACTTCCCGGAATTTACGAGAACCTGGCAAAGCTGTACGTCATTACCGGCGATGACTCCAGTGCGAAGAAAATCGCCCATGAAGGGCTGGAGCTGTTTCCGCGGGACTCTATCCTGAATGAAATCGTATCCTCTAATCAACCATGAAAAGACCGGTCAGCTATTGCCTCCTTGTCTCAAAGCGATGTCCCCTGCAACAAGTCTTCGGTATGCAGTATTAAAACGCCAATCAATCTCATAGAGTCGCAATCCCTTGATTTTCATCACATTCTATTGTAATTTTCTTTTGAGATAGGTTATTTGGTTTTTCACCAGGTACCAGTGAAGCGGAGGTATGCAATGCGTTTCCTTTCGTTGATTGCGGTCGCGGCCGTTTTGACCGTATCGGGTTCCAGCGCCCTGATGGCCCATTGCGAGGTCCCCTGCGGCATCTATGACGACCACATGCGGGTCCATATGATCGAGGAGCACTGCACCACGCTCGAAAAGGCGATGACCGAGATCAAGAACAACACGGCCACCGCCAAGACCCAGAGCGAAGTCAGCCTGGCCGCCCAGCAGGCTGTCCGGTGGGTGACGAACAAGGAAAAACACGCCACCGAGATCCAGACTATCTGCTCCCGGTATTTCCTGACCCAGCGGATCAAGCCCGACCAGGCGGATTACCACAAGAAGCTCGAGCTGCTGCACGGGATCATGGTCTCGGCGATGAAAGCCAAGCAGACTGTCGATCCGGCCCACGTGGCCAGGATTCGCTCACTGCTGGCGGAGTTCGAGAAACTTTATTTCAGCAACTGAACCATTTGTGACGGATTCAATTAACGCAGTTGCAAGGGCCCGTTTTTCAGCGGGCCCTTTTTATCTGGCCAAGGCTATGAGCTCGCCGCGCAGATACACAATTCTTCAAAGTCTGGACAAAGTACGCCATCTTGTTTAAAATATTGACTACAAAAGTTTGCGACTTATTCTTCCATCTCAGCTTCCGGGAGCGTTGCCGATGCGAAACCTGAAATTCACCGTCCTTTCTTCCCTTGCCGCCGCCCTGATTTTCGTCTGCGCTTCGCAGGCCGGAGCCGAGCAGTCCGGCGAATGGATCAGCCTGTTCAACGGTAAGGATCTTTGCGGCTGGGCGCAGGTGAACTGCGCCAAAGAAACGTTCACGGTCCGCGACGGGATGATAATCTGCACCGGTATCCCGACCGGGGTGCTGCGTACGGACAGGATGTACGAAAACTACGTTCTGGAACTGGAATGGCGCCACATGAAACAGGGCGGCAACGCCGGGCTGTTTGTCCACTCCGATGCCCTGCCCGCCCGCGGACAGCCGTTCACTCGCAGTATCGAGGTCCAGGTGATGGACGGCAATGCCGGGGACATCTTCTCGATCCACGGCGCCAGCATGACTCCCTACAAGCTCCACCCGCGCGGCCCCGGCAACAAGCGCTCCCTGCCGGCAAAAGACACGATGAACCCGGCCGGAGAGTGGAACCATTACAAGGTTATCAGCAGGAACGGTACGCTGACCCTGTATGTCAACGGTGAGGTTGTCAACTGGGCCTACGACTGCGATCCGCGCAAGGGTTATATCTGCCTGGAAAGCGAAGGCAGCGAGATCCATTTCCGCAACCTGAAGATCATGGAACTGCCCAGCTCTCATCCGCCGATGGCCGAGATAGCCACCAGGGCCGAGGGTTTCAAGGCCCTCTACACCGGCCTCGATTTGCGCAACTGGAAGCAGAACCCCGGCCACGAGGGCCATTGGGTCGCCGATAACTGGCGGATTAAATACGATGGCAAGAGTGAGGCGGAGCCGCACGAGGAAAAGAATCTCTGGAGCGAGAAAAGCTACCGTAATTTCGAGCTGATAGTCGACTGGCGGCAGCCCGGCGAGGCGGTAGTGGACACGGTGCCGGTGATTCTGCCCGACGGTTCCTACATTATCGATGAGCAGACGGGTCAGCCGAAAAAGGTGCCGGTGATGGACGCCGGTGACAGCGGCATCTACCTTCGCGGCAGCAGCAAGGCCCAGATCAATATCTGGAACTGGCCGATCGGCAGCGGCGAGTTCTACGGCTACCGTCTGGACCAGAGCATGGCTCCGGCGGTGCGCGCCGGGGTGACCCCGATTCTCAACGCCGACAGGCCGATCGGCCAGTGGAACCGCTTCCACATCACGATGATCGACGACCGGGTGACGGTGGCGCTCAACGGCCGGACCGTAATCGACGACGCCCTGCTGCCCGGCGTGCCGCCCACGGGCCCGATCGCCCTGCAGCATCACGGAGATCTACTGGAGTTCGCCAACGTTTTTATCAAGGAACTCCCTTAGGCGGATAGCTTAACCGGAGGGCTAGTCCTAACTGGTAAGGCAGCTGACTTGAAATCAGCCGGGGTAACACCCATGGGGGTTCGAGTCCCTCGCCCTCCGCCATTATTAACAAGGGTTTGCGCTTATCACTTGGCAGTTTAGTTAGACGGGGAACGGCTTCAAACTGCCCATTCCTTGACAAACGCAAGCCTAAAGATGGCCCCTTGGATTGATCCAGGGGGCTTTCTTTATTCACCCTACACGGCGTTGAAGTTTAAGTACTCTGGCCCCTCTTGCGGGCGCTGCGTAGCGTTCTGTCATCGTGACGCTGCTATGATCGAGTAAAGCCTGAACGTCCCTGATAACGGCTCCAGCGTCCGTAAGTTCAGTGGCGAAAACATTGACCTGCTCCAGAGACTATAATCTCAACTTTAAACGTAAAGGAGAATAATCCTACCCATGCCTTACAAACTCTTGAGTCCTCTCATTACTAGTGGTATCGTTCTTGGGGGCAGGTCACTTAAGATTAAAAGCTTGATGCATTTTATATATATTTAATGTTTGGTATATATGTTATGAAAATATTTAAACAAATGAACGTTTTAAAGATATATAAAGCATATTAACTTGACTGTGCTTGGTTGTTGCATTAATAATATTTAGTAATATGAGATTAAAACGCACTTTTCTCAAGGCGTGGTTTGGCTACTTCCTCTTGGGAGCATAGAAATATAAGGATTTAATTTCAAGAGCTTTAACTCGTTCAAAATAATTCTCCAATATTCCTTTGAAAAGGAGTTTTACAATGCCTAAAAGAAAACGCAATCACGGATTACTCCCCGATGGCGTAGACTTAAGGGATTTAGAGAATACTACGTCAAATGATATTGAGTTACTCATAAAGGGTTCCCAACAGCTAAAACCCTTGCTTGATTCATTACGCGAAGAACTACAAGATTCAATTAAAGCTCAACCATTTGAAATGCCTTCAAAAAAAGTCTGGAAGGAGATTGAGCGCGCGTTACCCTTACAGTATAAAGGGCTTCGTAAGAACCTTGCACAATTAAAAGGCAAAGATTTGACTGATGGTGAATTCAACCGTCTTATTCATATGGGTGTGGATAAAGCACGATTAGCGACAGAAAAAATCATGAAGCCCGGCAGTGGTCTTGAGGAAATTGTTGAGAAAAATTTATCGGCCGATGGGACTTATAAATTCGTAGGGACAACACTCATTTGGAATACTCCTGAGCATCTTCCTGATATTGTTCTTAATACATCTGACTCCGACGAATTGACTGCTGCTGAGATTATTCTCATAACATCTCTCATTGTTGAAGTTGTAGGATTTTTGTTTGCGCTGTTAGGTGTTGTTTTCCCGAAAATTGACTTGGTAAAGCTTTGGAACAAAGTATTACGTACGCGAAGTCGCCGTGTATTTGAACTATTGAAAAAGCTACTGGAAGTATTGATGGATGCACAGAAACCGATAGCAAAGAAACTCGAAGCAATTCTTAAGTTCGTTAAGGCTCTTGCGTCACTTGGCCTTCTGAGTGACTTGATTGCCCAGATTTTTAACGATATGTCATGGTTGCAGTTAGCCTTTATGCTTTTACAGATATTAGCTCAGGTGGCACTCTGGTTGTTGCCGGGTGCACAAGCTGCATTGGTTGCTCAAAAGATGGTTGCAGTCTTAAGCGCGATAGTTTCGCTTACGAAAAAAGCGAGAGATTTGGCAGGCATGCTCTCCAAGTAAGTAAGATTGTCTATGGCGAAAGAGCAACCAAAAATCGAACAGACAATTCTGTGATTACGAGAGGTGGAGATATAATGCAGAGTGGGAACGCACATTGACCTGCCCCCAAGAACGATACCACTAATAATGAGAGAACTCAAGAGTTGGTAAAGGATATGCTCCTACGACCAAGTATAGGATAGAAGCGTATATCGTCCGCGCTTTTCTTTTTGCTGGCGTGAAGTTCCCAATAATCCCCTAAAGCAAAGTCCTTTAATGGTATTTTTTGTTCCCGCTTTATCCCGTAATCCTTTGCCGCAACCTCTTCCTGAACAGGGCACGAGATGAGTTCTCTTTTGCCATCCGGGGGCCTTTCCATTGGGCGGGGGGGCTAACTGCCTCTCCTCTCCAGGGAAAGCATTCTTTTTATCTAACATAGCCACCTACTCTACCCGCTCGCCCGCCATAAAGCATTTTCTATATCTGGTCGACTCTCAGTCCCCCTGAGGCGGGGGGCGGTCCCCTGCCCTCTTTGCCCATTTCTTGCCAAAGCGCATTCAACCCATACGACACATACGGCATTTGCTGCTTATACAATGCGCGGACATTAAATTGGCCAAACGTGCGCCGCGCTTGTATCTGATGTGATTTTCACTCTTCCCTAATCGGAACTTGAAATCAGCCGGGGTAACACCCATGGGGGTTCGAGTCCCTCGCCCTCCGCCAGTTCTCAAGCGGCATTCCCGCGCCTGTCGCGGGTTTGCCGCTTTTTGTATTTACGATCGCCGTACTCTCCCATCACGATAACATTACACCTTTTACCATGTTTACCTACTAAATATAAGATGGGGAAATTTCAGGGAAATTATCCGGACGCGCCACCTCTGGCCACAACCAGTTTCTGTTCCTCACCGGCGATAACCGCGGGCCTGACAGCGGGGATTTCAACGACCCGATCGGGGACAGACATCATGCGGAGACAACAAGCGGATTTGCTGAGGAGCTGGAGAGTTTCCTGCCCGAAACGCGATTAGCAGCTGCCTGCAGATCGGGAAGTTTCACAAACCGCAACTACTCGTTTCCAATCGCGAAACACCACCGGAAACCAGCAGTCAGCCGGTTTTACTTTACGTACTTGAACCCGTAATACAGTCCGGCCTTCGCCTTTGCATCGTCGGACCAGACCATTACCGCTGTTCGGCTGACCAGCTTATCCCCGATCCTGATCCGGATGTGAAAGCGGATCGGTTTGTTCAGCTCCAGCCGGACGCCTTCGTCGGAGACATCCACTGTCCGTGCCTTGAAAACGCTTGATTCAAGGTACAGTTCCGCCTGCACCTCTTTGGTCTTTCGCTCGCGCCTTCTTCTTTCCGATTTATTTTCAGACACGTTTGCATCCCCATGTTTCAGCCATTGATTTTTAATCGGGCGGGGTTCCGTTACCAGATTAAACCATACACGATTATTTTTTGCAAGTCTTTTCGCGCTGGATTTGTGCTTGAGACGAACCATTCTCTGCGATACTGCGGATAAAAAGTTTTGTGTTTTACTTTTCCCGGAAGCTCCAAGCAGTTAGTATTAGTCCATATGTGACAATTTTTCGTTTTTCAGACCTCCTCTTCCGCTGGATCTCCGCCATGAACCGTCAAAGCAAAAGTATCAGCCGCAGAGACTTCGCCAGAATCGGAGCAGCCGCGGTAATCTCGGCAGGAGCCGCCATACCGGGCAGGGTTTCCGGCGCGAATGTGCGGCTGCGTCTCGGGGGAACCGTGTTCGGCAAGTACACCAACCCGGAAAGCTGGGTGGAGGCCCACCGCAAATGGGGCTACCGGGCCGCATGGTGCCCGCTGGATGCCGATTCACCCCCGGAGGAGGTGGCCGCTTACCGCGACGCCGCCGTAAGGAACGATCTCGTGATCG
>VRUH01000061.1:8557-22391 GCA_019456185.1 Candidatus Glassbacteria bacterium
CGAGGTGGGCGCCTGGAGCAACCCTATCAGCCGCGATGACTCCGAGCGGACCGAGGCAATCGAAAAGTGCCGGCGCCAGCTCGATCTCGCCGACCGGGTCGGAGCGCTGTGCTGTGTGAATATCAGCGGATCGCGGGGGGAGAAATGGGACGGCCCCCACGCGGATAACCTCACCGCTGAAACCTTCGAGATGATTGTCGAGGTAACGCGCAGCATTATCGACGGGGTCAAGCCGACGAGGACCTGTTTCACGCTGGAAACAATGCCCTGGGCCTACCCTGATTCGGTAGACAGCTACCTGCGGCTGCTGGCCGCAATCGACCGGGAACGGTTTGCCGTGCACCTGGACCCGGTGAACCTGATCTGCAGTCCTCAGCGTTATTTCGGCAACGCCGCGCTGATCCGGGAATGTTTCGCCAAGCTGGGCCCGCGGATCAAAAGCTGCCACGCCAAGGACATTATCCTGCGCGATAAGCTGACCACGCATCTCGATGAGTGCCCGCCCGGCGCCGGCGGACTGGATTACGCGGTCTACATCAAGGAGTTGAGCCGCTTCCCGGACGTGCCGCTGATGATGGAGCACATGCAGGAACCAGCGGAATACGAACAGGCGGGAAAATACATCCGCGAGGTGGGGGCGGGCATGGGGGTCAGCTTTAGCTGACAGCCCCTGTCATAGTAAGTCAACGCGCACTTTGCCAAGGAAGCCATCTTTTGCTGTTTCAAGATTAAGCTGGCGAATAGCGGATCAGCAGCCTCCCATCTCCGAAACCTGCTGATTCGGCTTCTAATTTGACAACACTCTCACAAATCCCTATGATTGTTTAGACGAAGTACACCCAGACCCGCGGCACGGTATACCGAACCGGCTTACCACACTCGACTGATCCCGGACGCACTCCTCACTGACAGTTTATAGCCGACGATGTTTATTGGGAGTTTTATACAGTCTGTATAAAATTCCACTGCTTTTTTATATGTCGTAACGGATTGCTATATGTCATTTTATGTGTTTTACTTTAGACTTTTCATGAGGTATTACATAGCTGTATTTGCCATCTAAAGGTTTTTATCGCAGTTCTGTATATACCCTGGTTAGGCGTTATTTCTAAATTTTACAATAAGGCCAAGAAAGAAGCTGCGGGCCTATCATTTTAATGAAGTGAGGTGAAATCTATGCGGATACTTACATCCAAGCTGTCAACGGTACTATTCATTAATCTCGTTTTGATCTTTGCTCTTGGTGTGGCGACTTTGCCGGCACAGCAGAAGATCAAGGTTTCCGGGAAGCATACATTAGCTTACACCAAACAGGACACGATCAATGTTGGAGACACTGAGGGCCACATCTTATCCCTGAGTGAGTTTGAGGGAACTACTGTTAGTACCGGTAAGAACAAATTCATGGATGGTGCCCGGGATGTTGGCATGGGATTCTCTGATCTTGTTATGGGCAACGGATCTGGCCAGGGCTATTTGAAAAGTTCCCTAAATGGCGTTGTCGTCTTTTCGAAACATCAGCTAAAGACTGCAACTACCCTTTCCCCCGAGGGAAAACCTGTAACCACATTTGAAGGGTCTTTCACTTGGACAAAAGGGACAGGTAAGTACGAGAACATCCAGGGGGGTGGTACCTTTAAGGGGAAGTTTATTTCAAGGATTATATTTATTGTTGAGTGGGAGGGCGAATACTTCATTGAAAAGTGAGGCAATAGCCTCATTGTTTGATCCCTATATAGAACAAGTCTTTGTAGGCCCGCAGCTTCTTTACAAGTACTGTAGGAAATTCACTAAGCAAGCAAAATTGCGCCTAACCAGCGCATCAAGGCGGACGCAGCCAGTTGGGTGTAATTTTCAGCGAAGGCAGTCTCTATCACCATTAGAGGTAATATTTTTTGGCCCCTTTACATGCCTGCGCCGCTTATGCGCAGACCGTTAGGCTGCTTTAATCCGGCGCAATAAGCAAACTCCAGCGAGCGGTTCATCACGATATCCGCTCGATAAAGCTTTCGCGCAGGCCGGGATCGTTCAAGCGGCCCTCGTCCTCCACGGGAAGCTGCGGGAAATGCCGCGTAACCATCGCCGCCCAGATCCCCATCCCCTTCCTGACCGGCATTCCCCTGCCTCCGTATACCTTGATCCTCTCCAGTCCGCAGGAGGGCGACCTGCTCTTGAAGATATAGCCGCACAGGCCCTCGCGTTCGAGTTCCTGCAAGCGCTTTCTGCCCCACGCCTGCATCCTGTCCGTGCAGTCGGCACCCGTTTTGTCGGTCACCAGACGTGGAGCCGACGGGTCCCCTTCCAGGCGCATGGCCTCGCGGGGCACACCCAGGCCGCACTCGTGCTCCGGGCAGACCGGGACATACTCCACCCACTTGCCCAGCGTTTCCACGAGGTACGGTGCATACTTATCGCCGCCGTCGTAGCGCACTCTCCCGCCCAGCAGGCAGGTGGCGATCCCGAGCTTGATTTTGTGTTCCAAGAAAGCCGAACCCCGTCTCAGAATTGCAGTGTCTGCCGCCCGGATGACAGCGGTTTCCTGTCTCCCTGCCAGACGAATGTCCCGACGACCCCGTCCGGCAGCTCCACCTCGGCGCTCAGCCCCGATTTTCCGCTGCGCTTGAAGCTGCAGGTAATGAAACCGCCGGGATGCGGCACTTTGCAGCTTACCTCCCGCAGGCGTCCCAGCGACGGTGCGATCTGCACGCGTGCAAACCCGGGCGCGTCCGAGGTCACCCCGCAGACCGTGGCCAGAAAATCATAAAGCGGGCTGGCGCTCCAGGCGTGGCAGTCGGAGCGGGTGGGCTCCGGTTTTTCGGCGAACGTTGTCAGGCCGATATCGAGCATATCGTACCAGGGCTTGAGCTGATCGAGATAGATGTCCCCCATCCCGGCGGCCTTGAGCGCCCGGTTGAGGTAGAACCGGTAATAGTAGGTGCACTGGATCAGGCGGCCGTCGGTCAGCACCCGCTCCATTATCTCACGCTCCCGGCCGGGGAAAAGCCCTGTCAGCACGGCCATTACATTGGCGTGCTGGCTGAATTGCCTTCTGGCAGGAGTTTCGGCCAGCAGCCCCCGGTTCTGATCCCAGCAGCCGGCAAGCACAGCTTTACCTACCCTGTCAGCCAGCAGTCCGTACCGCTCGGCTTCGCCCGGGCTGCCCAGCGCCTCGGCCATCTCCGCCGCCATCCGGGCGGCATAGACCAGCTGCAGGCTGATCAGCGCGCTCCCGCCCTCATCCGCGCCCGGCGGCACACCGGCATCGTACTCGTCAGCCCAGTCGGCGAAATTCCACCAGGGCAGCGCCCCGTTCATGCCCGATCGGTCCAGGCGCGAGGCGAACCAGTCGATCACCCCGCGGATACCGGGCAGCAGCGAGCGGATATAGTCTTCCTCCCCACGGTACATCCACCAGTCGTGGACCATCGCCACCCAGAACAGCGAGTACGGCGGAATCACCTGTGTCATATAGCTCGGATAGCGGCTCTGGGTCAGTCCGTCCGGCAGGCGGGAATCATCGAACTGGGCGATTGCCTTGCGCGCCAGACGACCGTCGCCAGCCGCATACAGCGAAATCAGGGCCTGGATCCGGGTGTCGCCCACATAATTAAGTTGTTCGTAGTACGGGCAGTCGAAATACGTCTCACCTGCGCAGAGCCTGGCTGTGCGCCAGCCCACGTCCCAGATTTCCTTCAGCGAGCGGTCATCGGAGACAAACTCCGCCTGCTGCCGGAACGGGTAGCCCGTATACAGCGAGGTGAGCGAGTCGATAACGAGCGCCTGGTCCCCGGTGCTGATTGCAAGCTCCAGATAACGGAACGTGCGCCACCAGAGTGTGCTGAACACCCTGCCCTCGCCGCCGTCGGCGATAAACTCGTCGTAATAGCCGAACAGCGACATCCCGTCCACACTGTCGCGATGGGCCTTGTGGCCCGCGCTGTCCACCAGCGCCTCGGCGTAGGTCAGCCTGATCCGCGCATCCCGTCCCCCGCTGAGCGCCAGCAGTGGATAAGCGGCTGTCAGGCGAGTCTGATCGAGCAGGAATTTTGCTTTGCTGCCCGCTGGAATAACCAAACCGGACAAAGGTTTTCCCGCAGCAGCACCTGCCCCTTCCATCCTCCGCACAACGGGCGCCTGTTGACTGCTGAGCTCCATCGGCGGGATCGTGCGCGGCACCAGGTGACGGTGCGACCTCATCCAGCGGATACCCCGCGGGCAGGCAAGCGCGGTCTGAACCGCATCCGCCCACCCTTCATCATCGAATCCCGGCTCCAGCCAGCCCCAGGGATAACGGTGGCCGTCCACCCGTTCACCCGGCCCCACCACGGTAAAGGCTCCCATCGTGCTCGTGTTGATCGGGATCGGGCTGTATGACTTGTCGTCCAATACTTTCCAACCAGAATCCGTCCCGGTATTGACCGAGCTTTCGGCATCGCTGTCGCCCTGCATCAGGAACCCCGTTTCCCAGGTCATCTGCGCATACGGGACATGCTTGCCGAAATTCCAGACCACGGCGGCGATCTGGTTTACGCCCTCGCCCAGCAGCGGCGCCAGGTCGTATGTCTCGAACCGCCAGTGCCAGAGGTCGCCGCGGGACGGCCCGCTGCCCGTCTCGACCCCGTTGACATACAGCTTGTAACGGTTATCGGCGCTGACATGGACCACGAATTTTTCGGGCCGGCCGGCGAGGCGCAGGCTTTTGCGGAAGTGGTACACACCGAACCCTTTGGGGTCTGCCCCGGGAGCGGATATCCAGGACGCGTCCCACTGCTCGCTCAACAGAACCAGGTTAACCGGTCCCTGCGCGCAGACTGCCCGTGCATCCGCAGTCAGGAATAAACAGGTTAAAACCAGCGGGATAATCCGGGATGTAAGCATCTCAAACTCCTTGTCGTGCAGACAGCAGCCGAAAAAAGATTGCCCCGGCCGGTTTTTTTATCGATTCCGGCCGGGGCATTTTACTGTGGCGGCATCTAATTCCCGTCAGACCTCATCGGGCACTTCAAACGGCACCCGGTATTCACGGGTCAGGTAAGTGTTGGCCTCGGCATCGCCCGGGAAAGTCTCGGTCTCGGTGTCGAAAATCAATGTCCGGCCGGTGCGGAAGGCGATATTCGACAGGTGGCACATCGCCGTGCTCAGGTGGCCGTCCAGGATATCGGCCGCCAGGTCGTGGCGGTTGCGGCTGCGCACGCAGTCGATAAAGTTCTGGAAATGGCCCGGCGCGCGGTCGCCCATCCGGTCGGCCGCGGCGGCGGCGGACAGGCCCTGCTTTTTGCCGCTGCCCGGCCCCGGCTCTTTCTTGCGGCCGAGATAACTCTGCCAGCTGCCGCCGTCGAGCTTGAGCCAGCCCTTGGTGCCGTAGAAAAACTCGCCCTGCTCTATCCCTTCCTCACTGTTGCTGTACCAGCCGCGGACCTCGAGCTGGATAATCCGGCCGTCCTCGTACTTGAGCACGGAAACCTGGTGGTTCGGTGTTTCCTGCGGGCAGTCGCCGGCCCAGACGTAGATGTTGCCCATGCTCTGGATTTCGCGCGGATGCTCGTAAATCTGCATTCCCCATCGGCAGCGGTCGAAATTGTGCGGGCCGGTGTTGCCTGTCTCGCCGCTGCCGGTGTCCCAGAGCCAGTGCCAGTTGTAGTGGAATTTCTTCTCGTTGAACGGACGGTAGGGCGCCGGTCCCAGCCAGAGGTCGTAGTGCACGCCGTCGGGCACGGGGCTGTTGGGTGCGCTGCCGTAGCTGTCGCGGGCCTTGATCAGGCAGCTGCGGGACATGTAGATATCCCCGATCCCGCCGTCGTGGAGAAACTTCATCGCCTCATTGCACCCCCGGCTGCTGCGGCTCTGCGTACCGGTCTGGACTATCCGGTTGTACTTGCGCGCGGCCTCGACGATCTTGTGGCCCTCGGAGATATTGTGGCTGACCGGTTTTTCGACATAGACGTCCTTGCCGGCCTGGCAGGCCCAGATACTCTGCAGGGCGTGCCAGTGGTTCGGGGTGGCGATACTGACCACGTCCACGTCCTTGTCTTCGAGCACCCGGCGGAAATCAACCTCGGTGCGGGCTTTCTTACCGGTCTGCTGCTCCAGCTCACCGACAATGCCGGGAAACAGGCGCTCGTCGATATCGTTGATCACCGTGACCTGCACGTTTTCGAGTTCCGCAAAACTGCGCACGTGGGCCCGTCCGCGGCTGCGGATACCGGAGACGCAGACATTGACCCTGTCGTTGGGGCTGTTCTGCGCCCACCCGGAGGTGACATACGGCGCGGCGGCGGCGATTGCCGCGGTGGCGGCAGTGGCGCTTTTGATGAACTTACGACGGTCGATCGAATTCATTACCGCTCCTTGTTGGGTTGAATGAATTAAAGCCTTGTACGGTTTATGCGGTTTTGCGTTTAATGCGTTCACACGCGAGCTCACTCGTAATAGCGTCCCAGTTTCTCCACGACAGCGGTCTTGACCACCTGCGGTTCGATCTGCCCGCTCCAGCGCCGGAGCACCTCGCCGCCGGGTGCGACCAGCAGAGTGTACGGCAGCGAACCCGGCCACTCCGGATCGACCGCTTCGATCAGGGCGTATTTGTCCTCGCCGGTGTAATGATAATTGGTACAGCTCGCCTGCTGCCCACGCAAAAAATCGAGAACGGACGAGGTCCCGGCGGGGGAATCGGCACTGATCGTGACCAGCTCGAACGGCCGGTTGCGGTACATCCGGTTGATCTCCACCAGGTTCGGGAACTCGACCACGCAGGGACCGCACCAGGTGGCCCAGATATTGACCAGACGGTATTTACCGGAGTCGTTGGCGAGCAGTTCACCCACGGTCGCCAGATCAGCCGGCGATACCGCGACTTCCTCGGCCGCCCAGCGCTCGAACGCATCCTGCACACTACCCCGCTTGGAGGCCCACTTGACAGAGCAGCCGAATGTTTTGGTGACCGCAAGCGGGGGGTCCTCGCCCGCCAGCAGTGCGTCAATCGCCGCTCTGGCGTCACGGCTGGTCACCAGCTCCGGCTTCTCGTTGTTGTCTATCCTGCCGGAATAGCGCAGTCTGCGGTCACTGTCGAAAATGAAGACGTGGGGAGTGGCCTGCGGGCCGTAAGCTTTCGAGACTTCCTGCGAGTCACCGTCGTAGAGGTAGGGAAAGTTAAACCCGTGTTGCCGGGCACGAAGCACCATTTCCGGAAAACTGTCGCTGAGATCGGTATAGCCCAGCTCATCCAGACGCACCGCCCTGGGATCATTGGGGCTGATCGCCACCACGGCCACTCCCCGCCCGGCATAGTCCGCAGTCAGCTGCTTGATCCGCTCTTCGTAGGCCTGGGCGGTCGGACAATGGTTGGTGGTAAACACGATCACAAGCAGTCCGGTATCGGAAAAATCCTCGAGGGTCCAGGTGCGGCCATCGGCGCCGGGCAGGCTGAACGCCGGCGCTTTCGAGCCGAGCGGGAGGGGTTCGATCGGCTCGGGAGCGGCGAGCGATATCGAGCACAGACAAGCGCTCAGGACGGATACGATCAGCAGCGGCCTTGCGGATGAAAGCATCCGGTTTCCTCCTCTGTCAAGCGGAATACGGTTGTTTCGCAGGGACGAGCGTCCCGGCGGCCTGCCACTTAATTATATCCGCACCCTCACGCTTTGTAAAGATTCCCCGGCCGCCTGAGTGGCGAATAACATTTTCAGCCTGTTATCTCCGGCTTTATCCTCGCCGGATTATAGACCATGAACCCGTGGTGGAATAATCCCCGGCCCGGGTCGAAGTTCAACGCCTCGCCGTCCAGGCCAGTAACCATGCAGCCGGCCTCACGGGCCAGCTTCTTGATTCTATCCAGGATCGCCGCCAATTCTTTCTTTCCCATCTCCGCAGTCTCCACTCCCGCTTTTTTGCAAAACCTTTGCCCGCTCATGAGATCACCCGCAACCGAATCTATCCACTGACCGGGTTATTTACAAAACCAATTAATCTTGCAACTTCAATTTCAACAGATATCTTTAAGCCAGCTCCTTTTTGCACTTCCGCGTCAAACCCATCCCCGGGAGTTACCCTATGCGCACACATCCAGTCCGGATAGCGTCTCTGTTACTGGTTCTTTCCGCCTGCAGCCCTTCCCCTGAAAACGCCGTTGACAGCGCGGTAGAGGTCTGGGCGCAGAATGTCGAAATCCGCCCCTACCCCAATGCGTTCACCCGTCAGCCCGACGAGCGCAGGATAGAGCTGACAGCCCTGGCCGGGGAATTTCTCTCCGCCCAGGTACTGGTCAAAGCGGAAGCGGATATTGCGGCGCTCAGGGCCGCCGCCGGCGAGTTGCACTCAGCCGACGGCAACACTATCGACCGGACGGCCAGCAGGGTCCGGTTCGGCGCCTGGCTGCCGGTGGACGAGACCGCGATGCTCACGCCCGACCCGCTGCTGGAAGTGGACTCGATCGACGTGCCGGCCAACATGGCCCGCGCTGTCTGGCTGACCATCGCCGTGCCGCGGGAGACCCCGTCAGGCACCTATCAAGGCGCACTGGAAATTTCAGCCGATGGCTCGGTTGTCGCTGAGTTCGAAATTGTTGTCAACGTGCTGCCCGCCGCCCTGCCCCCGCCCAACGAATGGGAATACTACGTCAATATCTGGCAGGACCCCAGCGGGATCGCTGGCGCCCACGGGGTGGAGCACTGGAGCGACCCGCACTGGGAACTGCTGCGGAAATACGCGGACAATTTTGTCGAACACGGCATGGACGTGATCACGACCAGCATAGTCTACGATCCCTGGGGAAGCCAGAGCGGCTACCCGTACGAAACGATGGTGGAATGGAAGTACCCCGGCGAGTACCGACACGGGCAGCCCGCTGAATTCGAGTGGGATTTCTCCGTGTTCGACTGCTACGTACAGTTGATGATGGACGCCGGGATGACCGAGAAGATCGACTGCTTCAGCATGGTCGAGGGACCGTGGATCAACACCAACGCCGATATCCGTTATCTCGACACCTCCAGCGGCGAATACCGCCTGCTCGACCTGACCCTGGGCGACCCGGTCTGGCAAGAAGCCTGGGCGGCGTTTCTGCCGGTCTTTGCCGATCACCTGCGGGCAAAGGGCTGGTTCGAGAAAGCTTATCTGGCGTTCGACGAGAAGCCCGAGAAAGAGATGCGGATGATCTACGGTTTCCTGGTCGATAACGCTCCAGGTTTCAAGGTCTCGATTGCCGGCGGCTACCCCGGCGATGAGCACAAGCGCTCCGACGAGGTGATTCTCCACTACCAGGAACTGGCGACCGAACACGATGCCGCCGCCAACCGCGGCCTGATCGACGACATGCGCTCATCCGGCCGCCTGATCAGTTTCTATACGGCCTGTACGCCCCATTACCCCAACGTATTCCTGTTTTCCCAGCTGCGCGAATGCCGCCTTCTGCCCTGGGTTTCGCTCAAGCATAACCTCAGCGGCTACCTTCGCTGGGCGGTCTCGGCATACCCCGAGGATATCTGGAACCAGCCCAACTACAAGTGGCATTCCGGCGATATGTATTTCGTCTATCCCGGCCCTGACGGTCCGCTGGACGGGATGCGCTGGGAGCTGTTCCGTCAGGGCGTGCAGGACTGCGAGGCCCACCGGATCGCGCTGGAACTCTGCCGTCAGGCAGGCCGCGACGACCTGGCGGGTAAACTGGATTGGGCCGTGGAGATAGCAACCTCGCTCGAATCCTGCGACCAGATCCCCTGGGTGGCCGAGGCCCGCGCCCAGGTCGATGCAGTGATCCGGGAACTGGCCGGAGGTGAATAACCAGAACTTGCCCTGACCCTGATACATCCGCGTCATCTTATTCAAAGTACGGAGTCCGCCATGTTTCCTTTGCTCCGCATGTTGTTTGCCGCAGTCCTGGCATTGATGGTCACAGCCGGCTGCACTGCCGGCCCCCGCGACCCGGTCCGCCCCGGCGCCACCCGGGCGATCAGCCGGGACCACCCGCGCCTGCTTGGCAGCGCGGAAAGGCTCAAGCAGCTGGCCCGCGAAAAGCCGGAAACATACGCCAGGGTCGTCCGCGCTGCCCGTGAACTGGAACCTAACCGCGAGACGGTGATCGACGAGCACATGAAGATGGTCTCGATGGCGCTGGTGTACGTTATCGACGGCGACAGGGAGCTGGGACGGCAGGCGGTGGAGCGCGCGCTCAAGTATGTCGATGCGCCGATCCGGGTGGGCCATCAGACATTCGCCCACGACCTGGCCCGCTGCGCGATTGTCTACGACCTGTGCTGGCCTGAACGGACCGCTGAGGAACGCCGGCGGTTTCAAACCTATCTGAACGAAACTGTCGACGCCAATGTCCGCTCCGAGGCGTCCCCGTTCCACAACGGCTGGTACGGCTACAAGCACTGGGGAATCGGGCTGGCCTGCTACGCAACCTGGTACGAGAACCCCCGGGCCGAGGAAATCCTGGCCGAGACCGAGCGCGACTACGCCCAGCGAGCCGCCCCGGCCCTGGAGCTCTCGGGTGCGGGCGGCGGGTTCGCCGAGGGCTACTATGTTAATTACTGGTTGTACGAGTGGCTGTTTTTCTGTGAAGTCGCCCGGATTGTCGAGGGCCGCGATCACTATGCCGCGGCTCCCGGTTTTTACCGCAACCGCGCCGTGGCCGGGATGTTCGAGGCGTACCCATGGAAAAGCACCAACGACAGCCGCCGTCCGGTCCCGATCGGCGACAGCGGCGGCCAGCAGCTGCGGCGCGAACGGGACAAGGCGCTCAACGCCCGCCGGATCCTGGTTAATTTCTACCGCAATGACCCGGCGCACCAGGCGGTCCACGCGTTCAACGAGTCCACTCCCCGGGCCAGCGTGCCGGGAAATGCTTATAAGGATTTTCTCTGGCGTGATACGAGTGTCCCGCAAGGCGACCTGGACGGTTTCAAGCTCTCGCATTTCAGTCCCGCAGCAGGCTACGTGTTCGCCCGCAGCGACTGGAGCGATGAGGCCACTCATTTCTATTTCAAGTGCGGCGACAGGTTCACCTCGCACCAGCATCTGGACAACGGCCATTTCCTGATCAGCCGTCACAACGAGCTGGCCGGCGACGGGGGCCAGTACTACTATTTCGGCGGCGACCACGATGTCAACTACCTCCTCCGCACGGTGGCCCACAGCACGGTCCTGGTTTACGACCCTGATGAGACCTGGCCCGATATCCGCGCCCATGTCCAGCAGTTCGGCGGCGAGGTCGCCAATGACGGCGGCCAGCACCACGACTGGCCGCACCACAACGGCGCGAGCGCGGACCCGCAGGAATGGAACCGCAACGAGAAGCTTTACGATATCGCCGATATGCTGGCGTTCCGGGACGAGGGCGAGTTCGTCTATGCCGCCGGAGATATCTCCCGGTCCTACAAAGCGGACAAGCTGGAGACTTTCACCCGCCAGATTGTCTACATCCGGCCCGGCACGTTCGTGATATTCGACAGGGTAACCAGCACGAAAGCGGAGTTCGTCAAAACCTGGCAGCTGCAGGCGGCCAAACCGGCGCTCAGGCAGGGCGAGTTCCTGGTGGTGACCAATGACGACGGAGGGCGGCTGTTCGTGCAGACTCTCCTGCCGGAAAAGCCGAATGTCAGGCTCCACACCGGCGATGAGCTCTACAGCTACCACGGCAAAAGTTTTCCACCGGAGGAAATCCGCGGACCGGCGCCGGAATGCCGGATCGCGATCAGCCCGTCCAGCCCCGCGCAACGGGACCTGTTCCTGCACGTCCTGACTGTAACCGACAGCGATGTTAACGCCGTGCCGGCTGCCACTGTGGCCGCAGAAGATGGAGAGCTGACAGTGATTCTGGATGAGATCAAGCTGGGATTCAGTGAAGATAAAGTTGACGGCTGGATCGAGATCGGCGGCGCCCGCAGGCCGCTCGGCGATACCAGCGAAAACTAACCGACTCAATTCAGTAACAGGGGAGAAAAAGATGCACAGGATGATCTTGCTGATACTTATGCTGACTCTGCCGGCGGGCCTGCTCTCATCGGCCCGGGAGAGCGCACTCGAGTGGCGAGAACTGGAATCCGGGGTCAGCGTGCCTGTCCCGCCCGCCGTGCACCCGCGCGTGTTCCTGCGTCAGGGCGATATCGCCGACCTTCGCGCCCGCGTGCGGCACCCCCTGCTCGAACCTGTCTGGGAGCATCTCCAGACCCTGGCCGGGCGAAGCGCCCAGCACCGGATCACGGTGGATGCGGTCCGCTACCTGCTCGAACCCGACAGCGCGCTGGGCCGACGGACCATCGAAGCGGCGCTGGATACGCTGCGGCTCTGCACGTTCCCTGATATGCAGGACGTCTCACGCGATATCGGCAGGCTGATGGTGGCCGGGGCGATAGTCTACGACTGGTGCTACGAGCTGCTGAGTGCGCGGGAAAAGGAGGAGTTTGTCAACCAGTTCATCCGTCTGGCCTCCGAGTTCGAGATCGGCTACCCGATCCGTCGCTCCGGCTCGCTGACCGGTCACCTGGGCGAGTGGATGGTGATGCGCGATATGCTCAGCGCCGGCCTGGCGATTTTCGACGAATATCCGGATATGTACTACGAGGCTACGGACAAGATTTTCGGCAGCTTTATCCCGTCGCGCAACTGGTTCTACCCCGGCCATGCCTACCACCAGGGGATCGCCTACGGCGACACCCGTTTCGGCAGCGAACTTTACCCGCTGTGGATTTTCGACCGGCTGGGCACGGGCAATATCTACCACCCCGCCCAGCAGTTCGTCCCCTACCACTGGATTTACATGCGCCGCCCCGACGGCAAGCTGATGACCACCGGGGACGATTTTATCTGGAGTCCAAAGCTTTCGAGCCTGCTGTGCGCCAGTTATTACAACGACGGCTACATCCTGGCCGATTACCTCAAGGACGAGTGGCACTGGGAGTATCTCAAGCATGCCAACCACCCGCTCGATGAGCTGTTCGAGCTGCTGTGGCGCGACCCGGAACTGAAACCCCGGGACCTTGACGAACTGCCACTGACCCGCTATTTCGGCTCTCCCTACGGCTGGATGGTTGCCCGCACGGGCTGGGACAGTGACGCCGTGATCTGCGAGATGAAAGTCAACGAGTGGAACTACGGCAACCATCAGCACCTCGACGCCGGCGCGTTTCAGATTTACTACCGCGGCCCCCTGGCGCTCGATTCAGGGATCTACGAGGGAACCGACGGCGGCTATGTCGGCCCGCATAATGTCAACTATTACAAGCGCACGATCGCTCACAACAGCCTGCTGGTTTTCGACCCGGCTGAAGATTTCATCACCGCCGGGTTCCGCCGGATCGAGAAATACAACGACGGGGGCCAGCGGATGCCCAACCGCTGGATATCGGCCGGGGAGCAGGACGATTTCCTGAGACGCGACTACCGCACCGGGGAGGTCCTGGGCCGCTGGCTCGGCCCCGACCCGCACAGTCCTGCATTCTCCTACCTCAAGGGCGATATTACCGACGCCTACAGCGACAAGGTCAGCCAGGTGCAGCGCTCGTTCGTGTTTATCAACCGGGGTGACAGTAAAATCCCAGCCGCGCTGGCGGTGCTCGACAGGGTGACCAGCAGAGCGGACTCGTTCAGGAAATACTGGCTGCTGCACGGGATGGAGCAGCCGCAGGTCCGGGGAGAAACCGTGCGCTACGAGCTGAGCCAGCGCGGCTGGGATGGCGCGCTGGTCAATACCACCATCCTGCCCGAGAGTGATAACCTGGTAATTGAAACAGTGGGCGGACCCGGCAGGGAGTTCGACGTGTTCGGGAAAAACCTGGCCAACGGAATTCCCGAGCGCCACGACCCCGGCGACTATGAGCTGGGGGAATGGCGGGTG
>VRUH01000062.1:0-5563 GCA_019456185.1 Candidatus Glassbacteria bacterium
TATCGCCCTCCCCCTGCACTTTGTCCACCAGCACGGCCACAGTGCGTCCGCGGAGGTTGTAGACCGCCAGGTTCACCCGAGCCTGCTGTTCGAGCGCGTAGCTGATCGTGGTGCTGGGGTTGAACGGATTAGGCACGTTCTGGCTCAAGGCGAACGACCTGGGCAGGCTGGTGCCGGGACTGCTGTCCAGCAAGCCGCGGCCGAGCTGAATCAGGACCTGACGGTCGCCGTCGAGCTTCAACCGGTCCGAGGTCGGCAGCTCGCTGTTACCGGCGGGCGCCTCGATAAACATCTCGTAATCGCCCATCGGCAGGTCCAGACGGAAACGCCCGGCCTCATCGGTGAACGCCGAAACGTGGCCGCCGCTGGCGGGATCGAACAGGCTGACCAGCGTACCCGGTGCGGGACGGCCGGCCTGGTCGGTAACCATACCCTCGAACACTATCTCGGTCTGCTCGAGCACCAGATCGATCCGTCTTTCCCCGCTGCAATCCAGGTTCGGCAGGAACGCGTTGGCGAACCCCGCTATCGACGGGGCGGCGAACAGGTCGTATGCTCCCCGGCGGACAAACAGTTCCCACTCTCCGTCCGGGTCGCTGAAGGTCATGAACTGGCTGCGGGTCACCGGCTGCGGATAAGGGTAGTAGACAGCCGCGTCACCGTCCGAATCGTCGTTGAGGACATGGGAGGCCAGCGAGACCCTGGTTTCAGCCGGCTCCGTCTCACCGGGGCTTGGCCAGTCGAAATGGGGCAGCAACTGGATACTGACCCGGCCGAGGGGGTGTCCGTCCCGGGCCGTAACGCGGCCGTAGACACGCACTCCCCTGCGGAGCACGATCTCGATCTGCCTGTCAGAGTCGACAGAGACCGCATAGCTGGTCGAATCGGGGAAATATCCCTTGACCGGGGTCACCAGCACGTTGTAGTCGCCCGTGGCCAGACCGATTTTGAATGCGCCGTCACCGCCGGTATAGGCAGTGCCGCGCCAGGCCCCGGTTTCTTCGTAGAAATCAAGACGGCTGCCGCTCAGTCCGGAGCCGAACTCATCGACAGTCCTGCCGCTGAGCGTATAGCCGGCTTCGAGGACGATATCCATCGCCGCGTCGGCAGACAGGTCCACGTCGTAAATCCACTGGACAGGGAACTGTTGGGCGCTGTAGCGGGGGTCGAACATCAGATTGTAGGTTCCCGGCAGCACCTGCACGCCGAACGCCCCGTCGCCGTCGGTGTTAACCCAGAGGGAGGGGGCGGGGATCCTATAGAGCATGAGAGTAATCCCGCCGTCATCTTCCGGCTCAGGCTTCACGGCCACCATATTGAACCCTGTCCAGGCCAGCGGTGTTTCCGGATCGATCATCACGCGGCCGCTGAAGAGCACGCCATAGGTTATCTCCACCCGGCCGGCGTCGACCTCCCGGCCCTCCTCGAGCGTGAACGTCCCGAGAGTCACCCTTTGCGAGGGATACGGGTACGGAGCCACCACGTCGACAGAATACTCGCCGCCCAGCAGAGCGATCCGCCACATGCCTTTCTCATCGGTGCGTAACTGGAAGTAACTCTGGGGCCGGGCTCCATTATCTCCGGCCCAGATTGCGGGATCGACCAGGTCGGGATAGATCGCCTCGCCAGTCTCGTTGAAATAGATGATCCCGTCATCGCTCCTGACCGTGCTGTCCGTCGGTTCCTCCAGGTAGATATAATAGATCTTCTGCCAGAGATTGATCTGCGCCCCGGCCACCGGGCTGCCGCGGTCGTCGTAAACGCTGCCTCCCAGGATCGCGCCGCGCGCCAGTTCGATATCCAGTTCGATGTCTTCGGTGATGTCGAACGGCCCGGCTACCTGGGCGGGAACCAGCAACTCCACGGCGGGGCGGACATCAGCCCAGTATCTGCCCTCCGGCAGGTTGATCGTGTATTCACCCTCGGTCGAGGTCATGACCCAGCGGCTCAGCTCCTGGCCGTAAAACGTAACCCAGGTTTCCGGCAGCGGCTCACCGTCGGCGTCAAGCAAAGCGCCGCTGACTCGCAGGCCGCTGTCGAGTACGATCACTGCGGTGGTATCGCTCTCGATCACCACACCCTCGATCACCGGCTGGGGCGGATAGAGGTAGCCGGGGTGCAGATAGAGGTCGAACGTGCCGGGGAATACGGCCACGCTGAAATCGCCCTGTTCATCCGACTGGCCCCAGCGGTACTGGCGGTCGACTGTGTCGATCAGGCTGAATCCGACATACGGCGCGGCTTCGCCGCGGTCGGTTTCGATCCGTCCGCTGAACACCACGCCGCGCGCCAGTTCGAAAGTCACGGACGTTGCGGCGCCATCGTGGACAAATTCCCGCTGGTTCTGGCCGGAGGGATACGGTCCGCCCTCGGGACCCTCGATATAGACGCCCCAGGTGCCGGCGGGAAGCTGCCTGCTGAACCGGCCCTCTATGTCGGTCACCGCGCGCGCTCCGCCGATCCCGTCCCTCGACCACAACTCCACCACCGCACCTTCCACCGCGCCCCCGCCCTCGTCGGTAACCAGACCATCGACCTTGCCGGTAGTCAGGGTATCGAGCGTCAGCCGGTAAGCGATCTGCTCGTAATCGCCGTCTTCGGTTATCAGCATCCCACCGTCCAGCCAGCGGATGTCACCGGGATACACCTCCACCACCACATGGTAAGTCCCCGTCGAATCCAGGCTGGCGGCTACGATATTGCCGCCGGGCCAGATCAGCCTGCTGGAAACATCCGCTGACTGGACGGACACGTCCTCGTAGAGGGCATAGAAACCTCCATGCACCTGCATGCTGTCCGGCCCGAACAGCCGGACTATCGCATACGCAGTCCCATAAATATCAGCCTCCAGCGGCAGGGCTTCGATTCTGACATACTGTCCCGCCTGGCCCTGGAAACTGAACACGTCGATATCTGCAAACGGCACCGCCGACCCGGAAAGGGTATCTCCGAGCGCAAGCGGCTGGGCGCCGGGCCAGTCGTCATTGGGTTCCACTTCCTCCACCGCATCCAGCGGCAACGGTATCATCCCGTCCCCGTCATCGCCCGCCACCAGCCTGACCGTTGCCGCATCACCGAGCAAGCCCCTGTAACCGGCCAGCGCGGCGATATCTCTGTCGAAATCACCGGCCGGCATACTTCTGATCCTGGCGGCCAGCCCCTCCAGCAGCATTTGCCTCGCCTGCCGGGTGGGTTCGCGGTACACCCTGCGCCCGGCGGCGCTTATCCGGCTGGGTTCACCGGAATCATCGTCGATCCGCACAACAGCCGCATGGTCCCGAACGCCGACCGCGGCAGGACGGAGTGTTTCGCGACCGGAGTCTGCGCCGGCCTTCAGCAGCTTGACCAGCCTGCCGTGGCCGGGGGAAAGCTCGAGAGCCGCAAGACCGCCACCGATTCCCAGACCGGCCACGGTTACGCTAACGCATGCAGCAAGTAATATCCGCCGTATCCGACTTAAACTGCGCAGGCTCATTTTTCTCTCCTCGATCATTTGGTTCATTTTTCTCTACTCAATTATCTTTTTCATCACCAGTTTCAGCCGGTTTGACCTGGGGGAGAATCAAAAACCCGAACATGATAACCTCGAATAGAAATGTGTCTGTTACTTGTCAGGTGCGGCGCTGTCAGCCTGCCCGGCCTCTACGCTGACATTCAGGGTGCTCTCGATCAATTCGAGCAGGTCCCGGGTGCTGCCGGAATACAGCAGGTCCTCCCAGCGGGAAGCATCCAGCAGTTCGCTGGTGGCGGGCAGAGGGCTGAGAGCGTGCAGCTCGTTCATCCGCTGCTCCATCGCCGCCACATCGCTTTCGAGCTGCTTGACTTCCTCTATGATTGCCCGCTCGGCGGGAGTCATGCCTTCAAAGCCCCCACCGATCAAATCTATGCGGTCATGGTCGATCTGCTCCATCGCCTGATCGATCTGCTGGTTGGCGTCGCTGATTTCGCCGCTCAACTGCTGCATGCGTACCTGCTGACTTTCGTTATCCTGCAGGCGCCCGTAGAGCTGTGTGTCGAACAGGGCGAACTCCTCGGCGAATTCCCTGACCGCACGGCCCAGCCTGATATTTTCGGCCAGGCTGCGCAGTTCCCCGGCCGCTTCGACCTCCCCGGCTGGCTGCCCGTTCCGGGCAGTCTCCGCCCCGAAAACGTGCAACGGCAACGCCAGCAGGATTGCCAGGCCTGTTTCGATCATTCTCCGGATCATCGTTTGGTCCCTTTCGGATCAATTTTTTTTCAAATCACCCATCCACCCGTCCACCGGCAGCAATGAGCAAGTTGCAGACCAGAGCCGGCTGACTCCCGTACAGATGACCAAGCCATCTTTTATCTGCTTGAATTTTATAGTGTTATGAGATTCCGAATGCTTCAAGCTATGCTGTGGCAATGCGCAGAAAGGACAGAGCAGATATCAGATTTCTGAAAGGGGGTCCCGGAAATCCGGGAGTGTCAGAACCTGACAGTCAGGGCGGAGGTGATTACGTTCTTGCGGAAATTCAATTCGCGGATCGAGGATTCGTTACGGTACAGGGCGACGGTAAGCGACGCCTCCAGTGTGCCGGCCAGTTCACGGGAGAGTTTGACAACCGCGCCGTTGTTGTCGTTTTCCTCGGTAAGGATATCCACCAGCAAAGGCCCTCCCGTCTCGTCGCTGTAGCGTTTAAGTTCGAAAAAGAGGTACGCGTTGAGGAACAGCCCGCCCGGCAGGCGGTCGGCAAACAGGAGGGTGAACCGGTTGTTCCAGTAGGAGAAGCCGTAGTTGTTGGAGTCGTTGCGCAGAAGAGCCCAGGTAAAATTGAACAGCATACCCTTTGAGTAGCTGACTCCCGCTTCGAGCAGGTGAAGGTTGTCGCGCTGGCGACCGTTCCCTCTCACCAACGATCCGTCACCGGCCCTGACATTGACTGTCCGCTCGTAGCCGCGACGGATGTAGGTATAGCCGAACGAGAGCGCCGTGTTCCGGTTCAGACGTCTGATCAGCTTGCCTCCGGGGCTGTGGGAGACATAATCGAACGTTGTAAATGTCTCGAAATTACAGAAGGTGAGCCGGTAATCGAGCCGGAGCGCCGCATTGCCGCCCAGGCGACGGGTGGCGGTCAGCAGAGCGGAGCCGCGGGTGTACCCCTCCTCGCTGAGCAGGTTGAGTCGATTTTTGCGGTAGACATTGCGGACTTTGAGGTCTCCACCCGCACCGGCCGTCCAGAGCCCCCCCAGCCTGCGCCTGCTGTGGGCGTTGAGCCTGTTGACCAGCACGTCTCCGGCAACCAGCCCGTCATCGCTGTCCAGCCGATGGTGGGCCTGATAACCCAGGTTGTAGTCGAGCAGAGTCAGGGCAGCGGGCGAGCTGAATTTGAGACGGGAAAACAGTGCCGCGGTTACCGCGCCCCCGGCGGTCTTGCCGGAGCTGCTTTCAAACACGTTGTCGTCGTATTCCCAGCCGGTATTGACCCGGCTCTCCGCGCTGAACCCTCCGCCGGCGGCGGTGGATGTGCAGCCGGAGGCCAGCAGCAGAATTAGTGCGGCCAAAGAAACAGTCGTGATCGGACGAGTGTATGAGTGAGCT
>VRUH01000062.1:5573-19951 GCA_019456185.1 Candidatus Glassbacteria bacterium
TAGTGAGCTTGGGGGGACACCTTCCGCGTTATCCTCCGGAGAGTACTAGAAGAGTGTTGAAAAATGCCTTCCGTGGCATTTTTCAAGGCGGTTTGCCATAACAAGTGAAGGCAAACCGTCCAAAATGCTTGACTTAAAGTCTGCGCATTTTGCCGCCACATCCTTGTGGCGCTTAGAAGCGTATTTTTTCAACACGCTTCTAGTCCAAGCCGGTTTTTTGTCTGAGCTCCTCGTGCAACCTGCGCAGGCCCACCAGATCCGCAGCCAGCGAATCCCGGCGCGCCTGGAGCAATTCGACCAGATCGGCGATATCTCCGGTGGAAAACCTGTCGAGTTCCTGCATCAGCCGAAGTTCCGTTTCGGGATCGGCAAGCTGGATATCGAACGCGAGTGATTCGGCCATCTGCTTGGGAGTCAGCGAGAAATCCTGGTAACCCTGCATGCGGTCCATCTCCGGCCCGCCCGACTCCAGCGTCCGGCTCTGGTCGCTGCCTTCCGGCCCCGCTACCCCGGCGCGGCTCGATGGCCCGGTCTCGTCGAACAGGGCCAGCTCCTGGGCGAACTCACCCAAGCGAGTACGCATCTCCCGCTCCTCGTCCAGCCGGCCGATATTATGCTCCAGAGCCGCCAGCGCGCGGCTCCAGCGACTTTCGATATCGGAGAGGAACGCGCTTTTCTCCGCAATTTCCTCCAGAGATTCACTCGCTCCGATTTTCACGAAACCGGCCAGCTCCACCAGTGATACCCGGCTGAGGTCGCGGTGTTCGGCCGGTTCCTCCTCGCCGCCGGCCACGGCGGCCAGCCGTTTCCTCCGCCCGCGTAGCGCCTCGAACTGCCGGGCCAGGTTACTGCGGGGAGCGGCCTGGGCTATTATCATCAGGCGGCTCAGCGAATCCAGCGCGGCGGTACAGGCGACCACGGCATCGAGACGGTACCCGTCAATCTCCTGCTGGAGATTGTCCAGCCGCGTATTAACCATGTCCAGGCTATCGGCCAGGCTCTGGCTGGCAGCCAGCACGGAGTTGAGACGGTACTTGTCCAGTGGTCCCGGTGTCCGGCCGGGCGAGCCGCGCAGACGGTCCCCGCGGGCGGCCAGGTCGCTGGAACGGATCAGCATTTTCGCGCGCACCTCGGCCAGCGAATCGTGGATCGTGCCCAGCGAATCGATCCTGGCTTCGAGGCTGTCCACCCGCGCCGTCACATCACCACCCTGGGCGTACAACCCAGCCGATGGAGCCAGAAGGACAGCCGCCAGCAGAATCAGCCTGAATTTTTGTTTTTGTTCGCGCATCCCGATCTGATTGTGTCAAATTTCTGACAGTTTACCGCGCCGTAGCGCTTAAAAATGCAAAAGCCGTGCCGTGCCGATCAATTCTCGCCATCATACGGCTCCGGCGCTCCGCTGGTCTTGCCGTACTTGGTGCGGGTAAACCTGTCGAGGTTATCCTTGTAGCGCCGTCCGGGAGGATAGTCGCCGGTCGTCTCGCGCCAGCGGTCGCACTCGTCCCGCAGCCTTTCCAGCCGGGCAGAGTAGTTGGGGTCGGCGGCGAGGTTGACAAACTCCCAGGGGTCACGTTCGGTATCGTAGAGTTCCTCCGCCGCGCGCGGCACCATGAACAGTCTCATCTGCCCGGCAGTGAGTGCGTTACGGTCGCGCGCGTCGAGCAGGCTGGTCCAGCTCTCGGAACCCATCAGGTCGCTGGAGCTGGTCCAGACACGCGGGCGACCGTTACGGACATACTTGTAGCGCTTGTCCCGCACGCCCCGCTGGTTGTCGTCGTGGTTGTGCCAGTTACGCTGGAGATGGACGTAGTCGCGAAGTTTCAGTTGCGGGTTCCTGAACAGACCGGTGGCGTCGAGACCGTGCATCGCGGCAGGAATTTTCATTCCGGCGGCGGCCAGCAAACTGGGCGCCAGGTCCACCGTGCTGATCAATGAATCGGACACCGCACCCGCCGGAGCCGTGCCCGGCCAACGAACCATCATCGGCACCCGGACCCCGCTATCGTAACACGACCCCTTGGCGCGCGGAAACGGCATCCCGTTGTCCGAGACAAATACAACCAGGGTAGTGTCCACCAGGTTCTGCTCCTCCAGCCAGCGATCGATCATGCCGATCTCGCGGTCCATGCGCGTGACCTCGTCGTAGTAGCCCGCCAGTTCGGCGCGAGTGGGCTTGTCGTCCACCAAATACGGCGGCACAACAGAATCGGCCGGATCCGCTGGATCGGGCAGGGTGTCGGGCTGGTAGGGACGGTGCGGATCATGAAAACCGACCGCCAGGAAAAACGGGCGGTCCGCGGGCCGTTGCTCGAGAGCCTGCTTCCAGTCCCATTCGCTGTCGAGCACGAGATCGAACTGGTCAGCACCCACCGGTCCCAGGTGCAGCTTGCCGACATTAACGCTCCAGTAGCCCTGTTCGCGAAGGTAACCGGGCAGAATCCTGGTTCCCTCCGGCAGCGGGACATGCAAGCTCTCCGCCCCGGTTGCATGGGGGTACCTGCCCGTAAACATCGAGGTGCGGCTGGGGCTGCAACTGCTGGTGGTCACGAACGCGGAAGTGAACCTTACGCTCTGAGTCGCCAGCCGGTCGAGATTCTCCGTGCGGATTGTCGGGTGAGCATAGCAGCCCAGGTCACAGTCGCCGAGGTCATCGGCTATCAGCAACAAAATATTCGGCCTGCCCCTTGAACCACCCGGCGCGGCTCGTCCTCCCGGCGCTGCGGCCGCCAACGCCGCTGCCGCAATGCCGCCGAAGAATTTCCTGCGATCGAGTTTTGTCATCGGTAGCTCTCCGATTCCAGGGTGGAAAGAATCTGTTGATCTCTATTTTCTGTAAAATATAAGCTGCGACAGGGTCACGACACGGGGCGGCACCGGCGCTGCCAGCGCCGGCGGGCCGTCGGCACGCGCGCATGTTTCATGCGCGTGCCGCCCCGTCCGGGTTCCCCCGAGTATCAATATTTCCATCGAACCATGCGATCACTCGTCACGGTACGGTCCGGGGCCGCCCAGAATCTCCCGCCGCACCTCTCCGCTGTAAACGTCCATCAGATCCATCCGCCGCCGGTTGGGATCCACATCGCCGCCCGTTTCCGCCAGCCAGCGGTCGCATTCGGCGGCCATGCGCTCCAGGTGGCCGCGGTAGTGATCGACCGCGTGCAGGTCGGTAAACTCCCAGGGATCGGCTGCGGTGTCGAAAAGTTCCTCCGCCGCCCGCGGCGCCATGAACAGCCTCATCTGCTCGCGGGTCAGACAGCCGGCGTCGCGCTCGGCAAGCAGCGACTTGTAGCTCGGCGAGTCGAGCGCGTCGAGAGGCACGGTCAACATCTGGCGCGGGAAATAGTTGCGGATATACTTGAACCGTTTATCGCGTACGGCCCGCACGTGATCGTCCAGATCGTGCCAGTTGGTCTGGAGGTGGACATACTCCCGCGCGCCGGCAGTGGAGGGATCTCTAAAGAGTGCGCTCTGGTCCAGCCCCTGCATCCCGTCGGCGCCACTCTCCCCCACCAGTCCCAGCATACTCGGGGCCAGGTCGACCAGGCTGAACAGCTCGTCGCAGACTGTTCCTGCCGGGAAACGGTCCGGCCAGCGGACGATCAGCGGGGTGCGGCAGCCGGAGTCGTAACACGTGGTCTTGGCGCGGGGGAAAGGCATCCCGTTGTCGGAGAAAAAGACGATCACCGTATTATCGGCCAGTCCGTGGTCGGAGAGCCACTTGTCCAGCTCGCCTGTTTCCCGGTCCAGGCGCGTCACCTCGTCGCAGTACATCGCCAGATCGCCCCGCACCATCTCGGAGTCGGGAAGATACGGCGGGACCACCATGCTGCCCGGGTCGGCGGGGTCGGGCAGGGTGTCGGTCTGGTAGCTCCGGTGCGGGTCATAAAACGCGACTGTCAGAAAAAACGGCTTGCCGTCCGGTATTTCTGGCAGCACTTTCCTCCAGGCGCCCACTTCGCTCTCCACCCTGTCGAACTGGGAGGCGGCTTTTTCTCCCATGTGGAATTTTCCCGCAATCGCCGAATAATAACCCAGGTCCTTAAGAAACGATGGCAGCAGGGGGATCCCCTCGGGGATCGGCACGTGAAGGTCCTCGGCGCCCGTGGCGTGGGGATAGCGGCCGGTGAATGTCGACGCCCGGCTGGGGCTGCAGCTGCTGGTGGTGACAAACGCCGAGGTGAACCGGACCCCCTGACCGGCGATCCGGTCCAGGTTTTCCGTGCGGATGGTGGGATGCCCGTAGCACCCCAGGTCGCCGTCGCCTAGGTCATCGGCGATCAGCCAGATTATATTCGGCCTGTCGGGCATCGGAACCTGCTCCTTGAAGAAAATGTTTTACTGATCCCGGATTGTCTGCGGAAGGGGTACTGGTTACAGTAAAAATCTGACAGCAGTTGAAAAATTACAATCAATCCCGGCAGCCGCAATGGTCTTGACGGATGAGACAAATTATTTGTTTCCTGATGAATAAACAGTTGGAACTGGAGAAAAGTTAACGTTGACCGGAGAAACCTGATGGGACTTGCGGAAGGGAAGTTCGGCTATTTCGACGAGTAGCGGCGGGAGTACGTGATCACCCGGCCGGGCGCGCAACAGCTGGCTCACCAGCAGCGCTAGCTGGTTCACCCTGGCCGCTCAGCAGTATATCCTCGGAGTCCGGCCCGAGTTCGACGGCCTGCGGATCGATCCGGTGGTACCGGGCTGGAAAAATTTTCGCGATACCCGCAAATCCCGCGGCGCAAACTACGAGATCTATGTCACAAATCCCGGTGGAGTCCAGCGCGGCGTGAAATCGGTGACTGTCGATGGCAAGGAGATCGAAGGAAACCTGCTGCCGGTTGCTCAAGCCGGGGAGATGGTGAAAGTGCAAGTGGTGATGGAGTGAACAGCCAGCGAAAATACAAAAGCCAAGGCGGCGGGCGGCGCGCGCATGAAACATGCGCCCCTGGAGACGGGTTTCGCCCGTCTCCAGGGCGGGGCCTCCGGCACCGGCGCCGCCCGCCGCCATTGAGCCTACCGCATAAGCTGCTAATCACCTTCCGTTAAAAGTAAAATAGTTATTCCTTATTGCCCTTCTGCTCCTCCCAGATCTCCTTTATTTTCTCCAGCGTCTTCGCCCGGTTACGCTCCATCTCCGCCCGGCTGCCCGATTTCACCACCCCGCTGGCCGCACCCGGGTGTCCGCTGCCGATATCCAGCGTGCGCATGATCTCCCCGATATCAAACTGCGCGTAGTGCCGCTGCCCTGCCAGGGTCAGGCTCATCGAGAACGACAGGTCGTTGGTGCGCAGCCTGCGCCGGAACAACGGCGAGACCTCCAGCACGGCCAGCGATTCCGGCGCATGGATCTGGGCCAGGTTTTTCACTATCCGGGCCTTGCGCGTATGCTCGCTGAAATCGAGCAGGATAATTTCGCCCGCCTCGTCCAGAAACCCCATCTCCTTGCCGACAAAGGCCAGCATGCTCTCCTCCTCGGCCCGGAACCGGTCGGCGCGGACAGCCACCTCATCGGTGGCGGCGACCTGCTCCAGGCTCTGATCCATCAGCGCCAGGCACATCCAGCATAGGAACTCCCGCCGGTCGCTGATTGTCCCCTCGCGGACCTTGATCGCACAGTCGATCCGGGAGGCCGGCGTTTCCGTGCGCCACTGCTCGATCGACTCGTAGCCGAACGTGTCGATCACATCGGCGGCGGCGGCGATCTGCTCCAGTTCCTGGTCGATTTCGAACTCTTCGGCGAAAAAATCGACAATCACGCGGGCGCATGAGGGAGCGAGCTTGCGCAGGCCCGGTATCTCGCCCTGGTCGAACCCGCGCAGTTCGAGATCATCGAAATTGGCCACGTGGTGATCGAACCACATCCCGCCCTGCAGGGGGTAGGGCAGGTCGCAGACGATATCGAAACCGCTGGTGGAAATCCGGCTGTGGATAATATCGTTCGGCCCGGCGAACGCGAAATTCTCGATCTCCAGAAAATATCCCGCCAGCGCCGCGCTGGCGATCCCGTCGAAATCGTCGTGGGTCACTATCCTGTCGTACTGCATATCCTGTCAACTCCCCGTTCTCCGGCATTATCGGGCATTCCGGTCACGGCGGCAAGTTATGCTCCTGCCTGCGCCAAGTCAAGCCGCCGTCACGCCCCGACTTGACATTGCGCTCCCGAACGGGCTAATATGTTCAGGTTTCCCAATACTTATAGATGTAGGTCCGCCCGGCCGCGCCGGCCCGCACAAAGGAGGCCCAGTTGAGAAAGTCCCTGCCGCATGTTCTGAGAGCCGTTCTGCTTACCCTGTGTACCGCTGCCGCTCTGTTTGCCGGTAACAACAAGCAGAAGAAAACCGCCTGGAACTGGATGGAAGCCAACCGTCAGACCGCCATGGCTGCATCGCGGGCTGTCTGGGAAAACCCGGAGATCGGCGAGCTGGAGTACAAATCCAGTGCGGCGCTGGCCTCCTACCTCGAGCGCAACGGGTTCACGATCGAGCGCGGCGTGGCCGACATGCCCACCGCCTGGGTGGCGACATTCTCCAACGGCGATGGCCCGTCGCTGGGCTACCTGGCCGAGTTTGACGCGCTGCCCGGACTGAGCCAGGAAGCAGGCAATCCTGTCAAAACACCTATCGTCCAGGGCGGCGCCGGCCACGGCTGCGGCCACAGCCTGCTGGGCGCGGGCAGCGCCTATGCAGCCGCCGGGGTTAAAGCCGCGATGGTGGAGCACAATATCCCAGGCTCGGTCAAAGTCTTCGGGACTCCCGCCGAGGAAACCCTGGTTGGTAAGGTTTATATGATCCGCGATGGAGTGTTCGACGGGCTGGATATCGCCCTGGGCTGGCACCCCGGCAGCGTCAATTCCGTGGTCTATCGCAGCAGCCTGGCGATGAGTTCGATCAAGTTCCGCTTCCACGGCAAAACCGCCCACGGGGCCGGCGACCCGCATCACGGCCGCAGCGCCCTGGACGCGGTGGAGTTGACCAACACCGGTGTCAATTTCATGCGGGAACACGTGATCGAGAAAGCGCGTATCCACTACGTGATCTCCGACGGTGGCGGCGCGCCAAACGTGGTCCCCGACCGCGCCGAGGTCTGGTATTTCGTCCGTGCGCCGAAAACGGAGCAGCAGCGGCCGATCTACGACTGGGTCCGCACGATCGCCAAGGGCGCCTCGATCATGACCGAGACCACCCTGGAGGAGGAACTGCTCACCTCCTGCCGCGAGTTCATGCTCAACGATCCGCTTGCGAAACTGCTGCAGGAAAACTACGAGCAGGTCGGTCCGCCGGATTTCGACCAGGCCGACTGGCAGTTCGCCGCCGAACTGGCGAAGAATTTCGACGATCCCCCCGAGGTGCTGCTGGACACGACCGTGGCCGAGCTGAAAATTGTCCCGCCGGATGAGTGGGAGTGGGGCATGGGCTCGGTGGATGACGGCGACGTGAGCTGGAATTTCCCCTACGGCCGGATCACCGCCGCCTGCGCGGCGCGGGGCGGCAACGGGCACTCGTGGCACATGGTCACCTGCGCCGGCAGCGACATCGGCTTCAAGGGCATGACAACCGCCGCCCGCGTGCTGGCCGGAGCCGGGGTCGAGGTCCTGCTGAACAAAAAGATTCGCGACGCCGCCTGGGAGGACTTCCACATGAAGCTCGACGGCCGCAGCTACGAGTGCGGCATACCAGACGGGCTCCGTCCGCCCCACAGCCGCCCGGGACAGGAAAACTATACGAGCCGGTAATGCATCCGCATTTGCCGGGACCAGGATGGAACATTGGCGGATAAACCCAGCAAACCCTTCAGCCTGCTGATCAAGCCGGTGGGCAGCCTGTGCAACCTGGACTGCGACTACTGCTTCTACCTCGGCACGGACAGCGAGCTGGGCTACGACAAACACCTGAGCGTGATGCCCGACGAGGTGCTGGAACAACTCTGCACCGACTACCTGGGCTACCGGTTCCCCACCTCCGTGTTCACCTGGCAGGGCGGCGAGCCGACCGTGGCCGGACTGGAGTTTTTCCGCAAGGTGGTGGACTTGCAGATGACCCTCGGCACCGGCGGCCAGAGCGTGGCCAACGCCCTGCAGACCAACGGCGTGCTGATCGGCCGCGAATGGGCGGAGTTCCTTCGCGACTACCGTTTCCTGGTGGGAGTCAGCCTGGACGGCCCGGCGGAAATCCACGACCACCACCGGATCGACCGGGGAGGCGGGCCCACCTGGAGACGGGTAATGGACGGGATCGAACACCTGCACGACGCCGGAGCCGAGTTCAATATCCTGACCATGGTTACCGCGCTCAGCCAGGCCAAGGGACGGGAAATCTACCGCTGGCTGGTAAGCCGGGGATTCACCCACCTCCAGTTCATCCCCTGCGTGGAGTACCTCCCCGGCACCGGCGAACCCGCGCCGCAGAACGTCACGCCCGAGGGCTACGGGCAGTTTTTGTGCGACATATTCGACGAGTGGTACCACGCCGGGGATATCCACCGCATCAGCGTGCGCACGTTCGATGCGGTGGTGGGCAAGCTGGCCGGGCACTACCAGCTCAGCCTCTGCAATTTCGGCGAGAAGTGCGACCATTACCTGGTGGTGGAGAAAGACGGCGGGGTCTACCCCTGCGACTTTTTTGTCGAGCGGCGCTGGAGCCTGGGCAACATCATGGACAAGCCCCTGGCCGCGATGTTCAACTCCGACCGGGAGCGCTCGTTCGCCGAGCTGAAATGCAGCTACCCCGAGGCCTGTAAGAGCTGCCCGCACCTGGAACTCTGCCGGGGCGGCTGCCCCAAGGACCGCCTGGCCGCCGGCGGGGGAAAGTTCGGCAAACCGACTTACCTCTGCGCGGGGCTGAAAAAGTTTTTCGACCACACCGGGGACCGTGTGCGCGAACTGGCCGCGACAGTGGCCAGTCAGCGGCAGCAGCCACCGCCCCCCACCCGTCCCCGGATTGCGGTGGCGGTGGGCGGCGATAGCCTCAGCCGCAACGCCCCGTGTCCCTGCGGCTCGGGAAAAAAGTACAAGCACTGCTGCATGCAGGGTTGACCTTGTGAGGAGAATGATATGAAAACGTTCATGGTCATTTTGGCTTGCCTGGTGATTGCTACTGGCCTGATGGCGGCCCCGGATACTGAGGAGCAGACAAAAATCGACACGCTGATAACCGAGCCGCATGAGGCCGATGACCTGCCCGAAGCTGTTGTTGCCTGGCTGGAGACCAGGGATTTGCTGATTCCGCTGCCATGGGAAGAAGGTTTGCCTGTTGTTCCCGGTGCTGTAGAGAGCAACACAATTACCGGTTCATTCATTAAAGCTGGTCAGCAGGACATTGCTGTGCTGACAGTATCCAAAGGCGCAATAGATGACAGCTGCAAACTGTGGGTATTTCCTAAGAGTGATACACTTGAGCCTGTTGTGATCGGATCACAAAAAGGGAATTTTTATCCCGGATCACGGTGGTGGCCAGTTTTCGGTAACAAATCTCAATTGAGATACGCATGGCGGATCAGTCCACTGTATCCGCAAGAATATATTCTCATATATAAGGAGCGAACAGTTGACGCGGAAACTCTTCCGGAACTGACTTGCGATGGAATCCGTATCTGGATAGGGGACAAGATGGGCGGTTCTTTTTACTACTTCGATGGAGAAAAATGGATTCATATGTCTTACTTGGGTTGCTAGAAAAAGTCCCTCTATACACCAGCCGCCGAATTTTGTATAATAGATGGATGGCGAAAAGTCTCATTTCAGGAATATCGGGATTTAGCTTTACGGGCAAATAATTATGCTTAACACCATAGCAAAAATACTCCCGGCTCTAATGCTGATGTTCGCATTAGGCGTGCGCGCCGAGACGGTGCACAAGACCTATTTCGAGAACACGGACTACGAGCTGCATGTCTACGAGATCCACGGCCACGATGCCGGACCCACGATGATGATTATCGGCGGGATCCAGGGCAACGAGCCGGGCGGCTATCTCTCGGCCGACCTGTACGCGGATATCAGCCTGGCCAGGGGCAACCTGATCGTGGTGCCGCGCGCCAATTTCCACGCCATCCTGCTCAACCAGCGCGGACCCAACGGCGACATGAACCGCAAGTTCGCCGACCAGCGCGACCAGGACACCGAGGCCCGGATCGTGACGATCCTCAAGGAGCTGATCAGCCGGAGCGACGTGCTGCTCAACCTTCACGACGGCTCCGGGTTCTACCGCCCGAGCTATGAAGATGATATGCACAACCCGATGCGCTTCGGCCAGTCGATTATCGCCGACGCGGATGTCTACCATGCTCCCATAAGCGGCAAGGTGATCGAGCTGGGACAGATCGCCGAGCGGATCTGCGAGCAGGTGAACGTCTACGTGGAACAGGAGCACTACAAGTTCCGCTTCAACAACCACAACACGGTCAGCAACACCACCAAACACATGGAGCAGCGCCTCAGCGCAACCTACTACTCGCTTACGCGCCACGAGATACCGGCGTTCGGCATCGAGAGCAGCAAGCAGATCCGCTCCAACGAACTCAAGATGCGGCACAAGGCGATGGTGATCAACGCGTTCATGGGCGAGTTCGGGATCGTGCCGGAAAACCCGAAAATCCTGGTGGAAAAACCCAAGCTGAACCATCTGATCGTACTGATCAACGGCAGTGAGCGGGTGGCGGTCAAGGACGGCGAAACGCTGCAGCTCGCTCCCGGCGACCGGGTTGTGATCGAGCATATCGACATGGACAACTACCGCCGGGGGCTGGCCGCGGATATAATCGGCATGGGCCAGCTCAACGATCTCGGCAAGGACTACCAGGTCAATTTCCCGACCCGGATTATCATCCGCAAGGACAGTTTCAAGTGCGCCTCGATAGACATCCGCCTTTCCGGCAGCAAGGTGGTGGCCGGCGCCTCGCGGGTGGCCGAGCTGGCGAGAGAATTCCCGCAACTCGAGTTCCTGACCGTGACTGTCGACGGGGAACGCCGCGAGGTGAGCGACGGGGACACGCTGGAGGTGCGGAAAGGGCAGGTGCTGGTAATCACAGAGGCGGTGATTGACAAGCCGAGCTACGGCAAGAGCCTGGTGGTCAATTTCAAGGGGTTTGTCGGCAACAGGGCCATCAACACCGGCGAGGACCGCGGTTACGAAATCCATACCGACAACGGGATGATGCGCAAGTACAGCCTGGAGGGCAAGGGCAAGGCCTACCCGATCGTAGTCAGCTGCATGGGCCGGGATATCGGCAAGGTGGTAGTGCGCTTTCTCGACCCTCAGGCCTCGGCGCTGGATTGATATATAGCTTACATTTCCTTAAGATAAAGATACCTTAGACCAAAACAATGGGCTCATATTTTCTGTTTTTCTCAACCAAAAAGGGAAAAGTATTTCTTTCTTCTTTTGTGGCCAAAAGCAAAAGCCTTCACCGGGCCGAACTCGCATCAACTCTTAAAGCTATGCAACCTGAATGTATATCAGTTTCTGAAACCGCTGCTTTTGCTTGAGGCCTGAATTGCCGCAAGTGCGGCGGCAATTGAAGGCGCGCCTAACTCTGGTGAGTCTTATGATCTGAAGTGGGATGCTTGGTAAAAAAACCGCTACCCATTGCCTTGGCTCAGACATGCGGCCCGGTTGTTTGCCCCACCCTTCATCCCCAAAAACACAGAGCCGCTACATGAATTTATGATATAAATGGTTCCTTAGTGAAGCCCAAACCTCAAGCGGCCGGAGGCCGCTCCCGCTGCGCCGCATGTCTGAGCCAACTCAGCCACAGCGGATTATTTACCCTTGATCCCACGTCATATCATATGGCCGTCGAGGGTCGGAGTCCTTCGCGAGGTCCGGCGCGGCTTTTTGCGACGGGGCGAGCGCAGGCCCGCACGGCCGGTAGCGCCTGAATCGCCACGATTACATACCCGCCGGGGTATCCTTAATTGGCCCTGCGAGTTCGGCGCAGCAGAGATTTTTGTTTCTTTTCATCGACTGGAAAAGAAAAAAAACAAAGGGAAGCCAATTATTACTCCCCGATTACTTTCACGATCACCCGTTTCTTCCTCCGCCCGTCGAACTCACAGTAGTACACCTGCTGCCACGGCCCCAGGTCCAGACGGCCGTCGGTAACGGGCAGCACCACCTGTTGATGGACCAGGATACTCTTGAGGTGCGCATCCCCGTTGTCCTCACCGGTGCGGTGGTGACGGTAGTCCTTGCCGAACGGCGCCAGGTTTTCCAGCATCTCGTCAATATCGGCGATAATCCCGCTCTCGGCGTCGTTGACCCAGACCCCGGCTGTGATATGCATTGCGCTGACCAGGCACAGCCCCTCGCTCACTCCGCTTTCGGCCACCGCCCCGGCGACATCGTCGGTGATCCGAATATAGTCCCTGCGTTTGTCCACATTGAACCACAGATACTTGGTATGCGATTTCATCCTGCCTCCTGGTGTTTCGGGTTATGGATTCGCGCTCAGTTCGTGTCTCGAGATGATATCGTAAATCGGGCCGCGGGGGGTGAGCGTGCTCTTGATCACGCAAACTTCGCTCACGGTCCAGGCCGGCCAGTCTGGCGACGCCGCCGCTCTGGTCCTTTCCCAGTCCGGCGGCGGACCGGGCCGTCGTCCCGCGCGGGCCAGGGTCAGGTGGGCGCTAAACGGTTTATCCGCCCTGCCGAAGCCGGACTCTTCCAGCCGCTCCTCGATCCCCGCGGCGAGTTCGGTCAGGTTGTCGATGTGCGCCAGCCCCAGCCAGACAACTCTCGGTTTACGAGGCGAACCGAAATGGCCCAGTCCGGTCGGCCGCAGGTCGAAAGAGGATATCGCGGCGGCAGCGCCCGCCACTGCCACGCTCGCATCCTCCAGCCGCGCCGTCTCTATCTCGCCCAGGAAGCGGAGGGTCAGATGAATATTGGCGGCCTTGACCCATTTCATTCCCGGCATGAGATCGTCCAGTGCGCCGGACAGCTCGCCGATCGCCGCACGCAAATCCGCCGGCGGTTCCAGGGCGATAAAAGTACGCATCCGCTCTCCCCTTATCAGTTGTCGAACGAGTGTTGGAATGATATGTCGATTTCCTGTCACCTAATATTCAGCATCCATGACGGATTGACAACACTCAGCTTGCGGTTGATTGACATCGTGTGAGGGATCAGCTTATTATTATGCCGCGGCGATGCGATCGATACCGGGGAGGCGGGAATGCGGCTAAGGTTTACCCTTTTCACATTTTGGATGGCGCTGTTGAGCGTTGCGGTCCCGATAGCGGATTACGGATTATCCCCGGCGGTGGCGGCCGGGCTTAGCTGGCGAACCCTCATCTCTCCGGCTCAGCTTCCGCTGCCCAGGGTCCAGGAGAGGCCGAACTATCCGCAGGGTTCACTGGGCAAGTGGCCGGGCGGCCACAAGGCGCCCAGCTTCATTGTCACCCTGTTCGTGATCGGGCTGCTGGCCGCAGCGGTGGTGGCGTTCGTAATTTACGCCGGGCGGCAGAAAAAAGCTGAGCGGGAGGCGGCCGAGAAGCTGCGCAGGCGGCGGGAATCGGATGATAAGTAATCGTTTCCGCGGATCACTGCCCAACTTCAGGCATGGAGGTATACATTGACAGGCACTGCAACGAAAAATAAATCCGGCGTTCAGCACAGCAACCCCGGATTGTTTATTATCCTGCGTCCCCGCGATGACGCGTACTCGATTTTGCGCCGGGTGTCGCGGGCCTCAGCGAGTGAACGGACGGCCAAGGACTTCGTGGATTTTTTCGGCAACCTCAGCGTGATGGTCCATTTCGGGCCGCTGAGCACGGAGCTGGTGGACGATGAAGACCGCTGGCGGGAGTTGGTCCCGCGCTGCGGCCAGGGACTGGACGCCGAGCGCGAAATCTACACCGGCGGCAGTGGCAGCCAGCAGTTCATGATTGTGTACCTGACGGATAAAGCCACCGGCAAGGAACTGCCCCGCTGGAAGGAACTGGTGAAGTGGATTGTGGAGCGGTTTTATTGAGCGCCAATGGATCCAACTGATATCATCGGCAGGGGAAAACAAAGGCGCACCAATGAGGTGCGCCTTCGAGTTTGCCGCTCATTAGCGAGAGGTCGAAATCAAACTGTCCCCGCTGACCTTGTATTTGCCCGGCGTGATAACCGAGTCCTCAAGCATCGTCTTGTCGCCGCTCCACCAGACCTTGCGCTTATAACTCTCTAACGCTTCGTTCAGCCCCTCAACGCTGTCAGGCGTTGGTACGGCTATCAACTTCCACCGCATCCCCTCGCCGATTCCATGAAGCCCAACGGATACAGAATCGGGCCAGCGGGTCGCTCGGAGATATGTTATAATCGAGTAGCCTATCGAGTCAGCCACCGTCACCGTATCGGTAAAGATCGAGTGAGCCAGCGCGGGTTGTATTGTAT
>VRUH01000063.1 GCA_019456185.1 Candidatus Glassbacteria bacterium
GATGTACATGGGGCCGGGAGGCTCGTTCACCCAGAGTTTCGGGGACGGCGCCGAGAATATCCGCCCGGAGGGGATGCGTCAGTTGATGGAGACCGCCGGACTGATTCTCGGCCGGGGGGACTGGCGCTACCTGGCCCACAGTATCCCGGCCTACCGGGGGGATAACTGGATCGATGTCGTCCCGGGAGAGCGCAGGCCGCCGAACTGGTTCCAGGTATCGCCGGGCGTGGTCAGGCCGCAGACCTTCATTCGCCGGGCGCTGAGGGGAAAAGTGCCGGTGGAGCCGCCTGCCGGCGGCCTGCCGCCGAGCAAAATCTTCCGCGGTACGGGCCAGGCGGCCCTGAACACGGACATGGCCGATGGGAGCCGCAACGTGCAGGTGCAGTTCCGCTCCTCGCCCCTCGGCACGATCAGCCACATGCACTGCGATCAGAACGGGTTCCTCATCTCCGCGTTCGGCAGCCGGCTGGCGATCCACGCCGGGTTCCGTCCCTGGTACGGCTCGGAATACTGCAAGAACTATTACTGGACCAGCAAGGCCCAGAACACGATCCTGGTGGACGGCGAGGGCCAGGTGAACCGCAGCCTGGACGCGGTGGGACGGATTACCGGCTATGCGTTCGGCGATTCGATCGACATAATCGTGGGCGAGGCCTCGGAAGCTTACGGCGGCAGGCTGGACCTGTACCGGAGGGCTATCGTATTCGTCAAACCGGACCTGGTGGTGGTGGCGGACCACCTGATCGCTCCGCGGCCGAGAGAGTATACCTGGCAGCTCCACACGCCATCGCCCCTCACCGAGGCCGGCGGCGGCAGCTACACGACGGTCAACGGCGAGGCGGCGATGCGAGTCACGTTTATCGAACCCGCCGGTCTGCGGATCAGCCTGACCAGCGGCGACCCTGTCGAGCCGGAACTGCCGGCCCCCTACGAGCCGCAGTGGCACCTGGCCGCAACCACGGAAAGAGCGAATGAAGCCCGGATAGTCTCCCTGCTGCAGATCGGGCAAGGCTCGGCGCCGGAGAGAGCCGAAGCGGCGCTCGAGGGCGGTGTCCTGACCTTGTCGGCCGCCGGGCGCAGCGTGTCGGTCACGGGTCTTTTTGACAACATCTCGGTCTCGCTTACCGGTGACAACTGGAGCGAAACCCTTGCTCTCGGCAGTGACAAGTGACCGGATTCCGCCGGAGTCCTGCAATACGAAGGCCCTGACTTATTGAAAGTCAGGGCCTTATCTGCCAATCTCGCCGAGGGCCGGTCCCAAGATTCTTCGGGTAAGAAATTTTATTGTTTAATGCCGCATATTTCAACCGCCGTTTACAAAAACCAACAGGTAACCCGCACAGGGTCAACACGCACGCCCGGTTCATGAGTCCAGGAGGATTATTTTCAAGCCGCACAAGGCCGCTCCCGACCCTTCGCTCCCATCTTCAGACACAATCTCCAGCTTCAACTCCCGGTCGGCGATAACACGGTCCACCGCTGTTACCAGCATGCCGGCTTTCGTGCGGTCGCCAGCCGGCTGGACCTCGATGTTCTGCAGTACTTTTTGGCCTTGAACGAACACGTCGAACTTTGCCACGCGGCCTGAGTCTTTATTCACTGAAAACACCAGCTTCAGGCTATATGGCCTTGCGCCCGCAGGTTGATCGGACAGTTGAACAGTAACCTCGCTGGCCCCAACCATACCGGAAGCCCCCACCCAACGAGGGCCATCGCCGGCAACTCCCGAACTGTGTCCGCAAAACCAGCGGACATTATCTCCCCTCACAGTCACCGGAACCTCCGGCGAGGGGCCTCCACGGCTGGGAAAGTCCAGCCAGAGGACTCCATCCTGATCCACGCGGTCTCCCGGCGCGCCGAAATTGATCCCGAGACTGCGGATCGGCCCGCTTCCCCGCTCGATATCATTGAAAGTCCAGTATTCAGCGTCCGGGTCGTGAACCATCGCCAGTGAGGTCTGGTTCTGGTAACTGCATGCACAGGTCCTGGTATAGTCCGGTGCGTTCAGCACACCGTCGGCCGCCACCAGGTTCGAGGTGCAGCCGGATTTGAACCCGCCCATATTGCCCGTGCCGCCGAAATTGTCCAGATCGTAAAATCCGGCCGCGGCGGAACGGAAGGTGAGCAAGTGCTCACTGGCTATCGGGTAGTTGCAGCCATAATGCCTTTTCCAGCTTACCGCAATCGGCTCGCCCGTCAGGGGATGGTCCTGTTTCAACGGCTCGCCGTTGAGCAGACTGAACATTGATCCTGCGGTGATTATCCGCTCTCCGTGCAGAATCGGCACCGACGAATACTCCAGTTCCCTGTCCCAGACAAGCTCTCCGTCGGCGGCGTTATAGACCACCATCCTCTTGCCGTCCTCGCCCCTGGACATATCGCTGGAGGGCCGGGTGGACTGCAGCAGCAGGCCGTGCTCCTCCGACAAGGCCAGCCAACTGCCGAAAACGCCTGCCCCCCGATGTTCCCAGACAGGCTCGCCGCTGGCGAGATCCATGGCCACCAGCCTGTAACCGTCCGGTGGTTTTCCGCCCCGCCTCTGAAGCTGGGACTCCACGTAGGGGGGCAGTTTATCCAGGCAATACAGTCTGCCGCCGCCGGCTACGATAGCGTTATGCAGGAACCCATGATTGGACTCGCGGGTCCAGAGCGGCTTTCCGCTTAGACGGTCCATCACAACCAGGCTCAGGCTGGCCGATTTGTCGAACTCCATGAAAGGCAGCCTTCTCCGGCGATTTCGTTCGCTCATTTCGGCCAGCCGACGGTTATGCTCGCTGTCATCGGGGATTTTCTGCATCATCGGCACGAACCCTCTGCCGGCGATCAGGTAATCTCCCAGCACGGCGATATAGCCCCACTGCTCAGCCGCCTCCCCGTCCGCGGCGGGCAGTTTGAACCTATCGATGGTTTCGCCGCTGGCGGCGTCAAGTACCCGGCAGGTGTTTTGTTCCACCACGTAAACCCGGTCGGCCGTGGCCACATAATTCGTCCCCCTGATATTGGCGCCGGGGATATGCACCTGGTTGTAGCTTGTGCTGGTGGGCGTGTCCGCATAGGTATCATCGTAGTACAGGCCGTAGTTACCCAAATCGAGATCTGTCTTCCAGAGCACGCGGCCCGTATAGACATCCCTGGCGCTGATACAATCAATCCCCTCGATAAACAGCCGGCCGCCGACCACCTGTTCCGGAGGCCCGTGGCCGTGACGGGGCAGAACGTCGAGATTCGAGCTGCCGCCGAACCACAGCAAACCGAGAGGCAGGCTGACCAGGCTGTCGTCGGACTTGACTGTGTTGGCCGGGTTGCCGTACTGGTGGGTCCACGACGCAGAGCCATGCAGCGGGCCCTCGCGGGTCATGACCGTCGCGCCATCACGGCCTTCGGTCACGGTAAGCTCCACTCCCGTCTCTTCGGCCAACCGCTCCAGCTCATCCACTCCCGCCGCCCGGCCGGCGATCCAGGCCTTGCCTCCGTAGGGCCGCAGCGAGTTCATCAGCCCTGCCGGTAGTGCGAGGGCCTGCTCATCGGCCACTATCAGCGAGGCGAGATAGGGAGGCAGCGAAAAACCGGCGGCAGACCAGTTGACAACCGCAACCCGGCTGCCGTAGCTCCCAGCCCTGTCAAACCGGCGGCGGGCGGCCTCCACCCTCAGTGAGTCCCGCTCCAGCAGCAGCACATGCAGCCGGGAATTGTCCGTCAGGGCCTTGACCAACTCCGGTTCGACCGGTCCGCAAACAACAGCGTAACCCTCCCGGACTCCGGTTGAGCTTAAAATGTTCCGAGCCCTCTGCTGCTCTCTGCTGTTGGCTATCCAGCTTTCAGCATCGTTAAAGTACTCGACGGCATTATCCCTGTCCTGTGCGTCAAAGGCCATGATCCGCCCGTCGAGCGTGACAGCGAACAGTTTGCCATCGGCAGCCAGCAGCCTTTCCACTCCTCCCTCCACCGGCAGGCTCCAGGCCACCGACGGATCCCCGCCGTCCAGAACGATCGCGGTTATACCCGTCCTGCCGGCGGCGTAGAGGCGGCTGCCCGCCCGGATCAGATCGCGGGAGCCGTCGGCTTCCACCTCCCAGAGCATTGCCTCCCGCCAGGCTCGGGATTTACGTTCGATCCAGTTTGCCAGCATCTCGCCCAGGAAAGATGGCCACACATTTTCAGGCTTAATCCCGGCCAGCCATCTCTCGATAAAAGACCCGGCCAGGAACCAGCGGGCCTTGCGCTGCAGCACGGCCGCGTCGAAAGCGCGGACTGTTTCCCCACCCAGATAAAATTGACTGTCGGCCAGAACAGGGTGCATGCCGATCTGACGGACGAGGCCAGTGCCCGTGGCCAGGTCGTACATCGAACAGACCTTGTCCCGGTGATGGTTGAAATAAACCTCACCGGCCGCGCAGGCAAATGAGCCTCCGGTCCTGTTCTGCGCAGCCAGATGGTAATAGCGCTCGCTGCCGTCTTCGAGTTCAAAACAACCCGGAACGCTGCGGCCTCCCGGCACCAGCAACTCCCGGTCCGTGGCCACGAACGCCCCCTGTGGCGCTATTCCGGCGAACGCCGGAGAGTTGTGGGGCTGGAGGATAAACTGGCTTCCCGTTTGGTCGTTCCGCCAGACCGGTTGGCCGGTGGCGGCATCCAGCGCATGGATAAACGTCCCCATAAACGGCCAGATACTGGCGGAGAAATATACTTTGCCGTTTTCGATTACCGGACCGCCACGGGCCGGCCAGGTGGAAACCAGCCGCTCGTTGCCGAGAATCATTCTGTCCGAGGGGCCGCCGCGGAATTTCCAGCGCAGCGCTCCGCTGGCGGCGTTCAGACAGCGAAGGTAGCCGTCGTCGCTGACAAAATAGACCGCTTCGTTCCAGTAGACCGGAGGAAGCCGTACCGGCCCCCCGGCGTACGAGCGCCACAATTCCTCGCCCGTGCCGGTATCGAGCGCCAGCAGCTTGTCGCTGTCGTTGAAGCCAACGTACATCCTGCCACCGCCCACAACCGGCTCGAACACCCTGTCGTAGGGCATCAGGTCCTGGTTGAGCGGATCGTCCCAGACCGGTCGACGGGGCGAATAGTGGCGAACCCAGGCGGGAGCAAGGCGCTCGGGCAACTCCTCCACAGAGCAGGCAGTGCGGCCGGGGCCAGAGCGCCACATGGGCCAATCGGCCGCCATCGATTCGGTCACGTCCGGCAAGCACAGAAATTGTGCTGCAAAGGACAGAATGATCAAGCGTCTTCCGGTTATGACTCTATCCCTCATTTCCCGAACCGGTTTCGATCCGGCCTTCCCGAAGCTGAACCGACCTGTGACCATACTCGGCCGCCTCGCGGTTGTGGGTAACCATCAGCACAGCTCCCCCCTCGCCAGTAAAATCAGCCAGTCTTTTAAGGACTTCCCGCGCGTTTTCATCGTCCAGATTACCGGTGGGCTCATCGGCCAGCAGCAGACGGGGCCTGTTGAGCATCGCCCTGGCCAAGCCCACCCGCTGACGCTCCCCGGTGCTCAATTCCGCCGGAAAGTGTCTGCTGCGATGGCGCAGGTTGAACATCTCCAGCAAGTTCGCGGCCCTCTCCGCGGCTTGCGGGTCGGGTTTTGCCAGTGAGGGAGCGAGCACATTATCCAGCACGCTGAGATAGGGAATCAGGTTAAACTGCTGAAAGACGAATCCCACACTGGCGGCCCTTAGCCCGGCCCGTTGTTCACGGCCGAGCGAGTAGATATCAGTCCCGTCATAGCGGACATACCCGGAGCCCGGCGGAAGGAGTCCTCCGGCCATCAGCAGTAAAGTCGTCTTGCCGCTGCCGCTCGGACCCCGCACAACCACGAACTCGCCCTGATCCACGGACAGGGAAACTCCGTCGACAGCCTTGATCAGACTACCGTCTTTCTCGTAGTGCCTGCTGAGTTCTGAAACACGGAGCATGTTTGCCTCATTCCTCCCTGAGTACCTCGGCCGGATCCTGGCCGCTTGCCGCCAGGGCCGGGATCCAACTGGCCAGCACGCAGAGCAGGGGAGCGATAAAGAGTACGCCCAGCAGCATGATAAAGTCAAACAGCATTCTCACACCTTCCAGACCTGCGGCCAACTCGCCGGAGAGAGTCCCGGCGGCCAGTCCGGCGAAATATCCGATCATCGCCCCGGCCAGTCCCAAGATGAGAGCTTTGGACAGGAAAATTTTCATTACCTGGCTCGACGAGACCCCGATAGCCCTCAGCACAGCGATTTCCCGCCTGCGCTGGCGGACATTGCCATAACTCAGCAGGCCGATCCAGAGTGTGGCGCCCAGAATCACCACCGGCGAGAGCCAGGCGGCGAACTTCTCAAGTTCGGCCCTCATCACCGCACGGTTTTCCCGCTCCGAGGCCAGCGCGGTTTTGGCCGCCAGCCCGGCGCGCCGGCGCGCCTCGGCCCGGGTAACCACCCTGGAGTCCACCTCGATAACCCGGGTTCCCGGCAGCACAGCGGCCACATCGCTGCGAATCTGGGCCAGTTCATTCCCCGCGCAGAGGCATTTCAGCGCCAGGATGGCATTGATTCTGCCCTGCAGACCCAGCATCCGCTGAGCGGTTTCGAGATCGATCCAGAGCGTGATGTCATCGCGCGTGCCGCGCTCAGCATGTATCGCCCCGACAGTGAACCGCTCTCCCAGCAGCAGCACCTCGTCGTTTTCGCGCAGCTTCAGGCTGCGGGCCAGCTCGTAGCCCACCACGACTTTACCCCTGGCGACCGCGACCCGGATCGGTTCCTTGGGCGCCAGGTGGGCCAACGGCACCTCGCCCCGGGTTCCGGCCAGGATCACCCGGCGGCCTCCCTGCTCGCTCCAGCTGATCTGCCGCTCGACGCTGGGCAGCAGGTGGCGGATAGTCATCAAGCCCGCGCCGGCCAGCCTGGCGACATACTCCTCCGGCATGTATTCGGTAACGTAGCCGGTGGCGTAGTAGTCCTGCATGCTTTGAGACGCCGGCAGGATCAGGAGGTTGAATCCCAGTTTCTTCATAATTACGCGGTAGTCGTCCTCCATACGCGCCATTTCCTTCTCGGTTTCAGCCTGCTTCCCGGCCAGTATCTGGCCAGTGCGCAGATCATGGGAGCGCAGCATGGTCAGCGCCGCCACCAGCACACTCGTGGCCGCCGCCACCGAGAGCAGCCCCAGGAGAAAACCCAATTTCTGATAGCTGATTTCCCGGCTCACAAGCCGCCAGAGGTTCATTTGTTCCTCCCGGACCTGACCATCCTGATACTCACGATTACTACAACGGCCAGGACGGCAGCCACTGCGGCCAGTATGCCGAACACGGGGCCGAAAACACCCCGTTCCCCATCGGAGGCGTCGGCACTCCGCCCGGCAAGCGAAGCCAAACTGGCCAGCGGCAGGGCGTCTACCGCATTCACCCAGCTCTGCCGCACCGCACTTTGCCAGTCCGCGGCAACCAACAGATCCATTCCCGGAGTCAGGTCCTTGATCTCGCAGGCGCACGGTCCGACAAGAAACGCACAGGCCCGAGAGACAGTTTCGGGGTTTATACCCTCGCCGACAAGGGCATAGAGCACCCGAGCGCGCCCAAAAACCGGAAACGCCATCGGCTGGCCGGAGAAAGCATCCAGGTCCGGCTCCGTGCTGCTCAGCATCCGGACCAGCACCTGCTCGTCCGGGTCGGAACGGGAGACCCGCACGAGCGAAAAGTCAATTTTCAGCTCCGGCAGGTCCCGCGCAGCGACTCCGCTGAGTGCTTCCGGCAGCGAGAGAGATTTTTCGAGCTTTTGCAATTCGATCTCCAGGAGGCTGGCGGCGGCCTGGTCACGATCATTGTCGCCGCTCTCCAGCAGAACCCAAACCACCGCCTGGCCATCGAGCAGCCGGCGGGCAATCATCTCTCTGGCGGGAGATACAGCAATCCGGCCGGCATTTTCTTCTGTCAGCGGTCCCGACCAGATTTCCGCCTGACGGCCCCCGGCCAGCGGATAAGTTAGCATCAGCCGACTTTCCCCGGTTCTCACCGAGGCAGTTACGAACCGGAGGTTGGCTTTCAGGTCCTGTGCGACGGAGAGTTCCCGGCAGCGCGCAATGGCCTCGCCCTGCCCGGCGGAGAGACCGCCGCCGGTAGAAGCGGTCAGAGTGTAGGTAGCGGCGGGCCAGCGTTCCAGAGCATAACGAAACACGGGCACGTCGCATGCGCGCAACTGTGTGGAGATGATGCAGGGGATAATAATCAGAATAAACAGATTGATTTTCCGCAGCATGGCCCCAAGCCGCCTTGCAAAGGGAGTGGTGACGCTTTCAGATGGACCTTGTTGAGTGACAGTATATTACCGGCTCTATCCCGGTCAGTCAATCAAAAGAGAATCAGCTTGCCGTTGGCGGCAGGAGAAAAATCAGTTGTAATTCCAGAAAATTCCACCTTCTTTTTTGTTGCTATCGTCCCACAAGATTAGCAGGATATACAGGTACAAGTCCAAGTATGCCTCTAAAGAAAATGCTCATTCAAAAATCCCCTGCCGGCCGTCGCCGTTGAGGTCTGCCTTGGCAAATCCACCCAGCAAGAGCCGCCCTACCTCCTGCTCGACAAGCTGGCGTCTCCACCTCGCGGTCTTATCAATCCCGCCCTGCGCTTGGCCTTCTTTCGCAATAATATATGCTGCCATTATCAAGAAGGTTACTGCCGATAAGATAATCCGCACAGTTAACATCTTCCTTTTTTGATTTTTGCCGATAGCTGATTATCCCCCCTCAACTCTGCCACCTCCCTTACCGCTCCAATCGGTTCTCCCACCAGACCAGCGAGCCGGTGTTTTCCAGCAGGTCCGCTCCGCAAACCACGTCCAGGTCACCGTCGCCGTCTACGTCCATCGCAAGACACGGTCTTCCGACCTCGGGTGGATAAGCGACCCTGTGCTTTACCCACGGCTCGGTAGGGTCCGCGCCCCTCTTGAAATATACCAGCCCGCCTTTCCGCTGACCGAAATGCCCGGATGCCATGAAAGAGCAATCCGGCACCCAGAGCTCACTCAATCCGTCTCCATCGATATCGAACAGAGCGCTTACGTGAGGGTAAAACTGAGTGCCGATTTCGTATCTATTCCAGATGCCGGTGGCCGGAACGGGATTTTTATACCACATGATCCTGCCGGGGTCCCCATGAGCTTCGGTTACCAGGATATCCGGCCTGCCGTCCCGGTCGATGTCTTCTATTTTTAGTCCTCCGTAAGTATCTACCGGTTCGATAGGGCTCACTCTATGCCGGACCCAGGCTCCGTTGCGTGGGTTTCCGTCAGGATGCTCGTACCAGTAGACGTCACCTGTCGTATCTCCCGAACCTCCGGAGAATACGATGTCCAGATCGCCATCGGAATCCAGGTCAACGCTCATTACATCATGTGCGTCCCATGCTTCGTGGACGCCGATCTGCCTCTGACGCCAGTTTTCAGAGGGTTTTCCGGAAGGGTTGAACAGTATCCGTACGCCACGTTCACCCGGCAGGCCGCGCGGAAAAACAACATCCTTGTACCCGTCACCATCGATATCGACCAGTTCCACCCGTTCACCGTCCCTGTGCACCCCCGGCGATTCCAGGATTACCAGAGTCCGCCAGGGCTGATTTACATCACCGCCTTCATTCAACTGGTTCAGCGCAAGGTAGACGTTGCTGTTATCGAAGGACAGGGCCACTACGTCGATGTCGCCGTCATTGTCCACGTCTCCAGTGGCCAAGGCCATGCTCCAGCGGATCGGATATTCCGGTGAAGTAAGACGCCGGCGCAACCAGGTCCCATTCCGCGGGTCTTCGGGTACTTTGTACCAGTAGACCCCGTCGTGCGGTTTCGCCAGCCTCCGGGCGCTCAGGCAGAACAGGACGTCGAGCTTCCCGTCTCCGTCGATATCGGCCCGGTCGAAGCCCCACATGCCATACACGCCCAGGTCCGTCTCGATCGTATGTCTCTCCCACCCGTGGGTTTCATCCACTTCAGCGGAGTTTCCGGCGGCAGCGGCGAGAGACACAACCGCCACCGGCTGGTCCGCCGAGGGCCTGTCGTGGAGCATCACTTTCCGTGTGCTCGGGACATAAGCTGCGGCCAGCTCCGGCCTGTCGGCTTCCGGCCTGACCTCGAACGAACCCAGTTCGAGCTGCCCCGCGCCGGGCCGGCACGGGAGCGCAATCAGCAGGGCCATCAACCATAACAGATTCAGCTTACCCATGATTTGCATTCTTCCCGGTAAAATGAAATTGAGGTGAAAACCAGTGCGTTATACGACAGCCTGGAGCCGGTCTTGAAACCGGTCAGGGAACGTCCGCGTAACCGATACCATCACGGTCCCACCTGTCTTTCTGCACTTCCAGCCGGGCCAGGAACTTTTGCAGATTTCTGGCCTCACGCTGGCTCCAGCCCACTTCAGCATAGGCCGCCAATCTGGGGAAAGTCTGGTATTCCAGCCTTTGCCTGGTGGGAATCCATTCGCCCCACATCTGGCAGCCCAGTCCCAGCACCTTGTGATGGTACTGCTCGGGCAGTCCCTCGGGGATCGGCTCGAACGCGTAGGCTTTTTCCAGCGGAATTGACTCGTAGTCGTAATCGAGGTAGGTACTCGAATGCAGGGAGTTGACGATGTCGTAGCCCTGCTCTGCCGCGCCCCGGGCCAGCTCGATATCGCCCTTCCAGAAGTTGACGACAGCGTTGCCGGCCAGTTTCCCGGCTCCCGACCCGGCGGCTATTTCACCAGCCCCCACGTTTTTGAGAAAGCCGTGGAGGTCGTGACCGAGTATTTCGTTCCAGCCCATCATGCGCCGTCCCCTGCTCTGCAGAAACCGGGACATCCTGTTGGTGAAATAGCGCTGGACCTCCGCCGGACCGCCCAGGTTCTCCCGCTCCATCAACGCTTTCACCTGCTCCGAGGCCAGCCACTGGTCGAACTTGACTTCGTCGCCGCCCAGATGGACAACCTGCGAGGGGAACAGTCCCATTACCTCGTCGAGGATATTTTCCAGAAACGTGTAAACGCACTCATCGGCCACGTTGAAGGTATTGTATTTGACTCCGAAAGTTGTCTCGACCTCAATTTTTTCGCCAGAGGTGCCCATTTCCGGGTACGAGGCGATCGCCGCGCTGGCGTGGCCGGGCATGCTGATCACCGGCACAATCGTGATCTGCCGCTCGGCGGCGTAGCTGACCAGATCCCTGACCTGTTCCTGCGTGTAGAATCCCTGGTGTGGCTCGCCGGTCCTCTGTCCGCTGCGCCAGCCGCCGGTCTGGGTGTCCTTGCGGCGGGAGCCGATTTCCGTCAATTTCGGATATCGCATGATCTCGATCCGCCAGCCCTGGTCATCGGCAAGGTACCAGTGCAGCCGGTTCATCTTGAGCCGGGCCATCTGCTCCAGCACCATCCTGACCGCATCGACACCATGGAACCAGCGGGCGTCGTCCAGCAGGTAAGCCCGCCAGCCGAACCTCGGCCCGTCGGCAATGACCAGCGCGGGGACCTGAACGCGGCCGGCGGCCGGCGGTCCGCCCGGAGGCAGCAACTGCAGAAATGTCTGGATTCCGTAGAACACGCCCGCAGTCGCGGAGGCCGCGATTTCCACCGCTTCGGGAGTTACTGTCAGACGGTAGCCCTCGGGTCCGGTTCCGGAGCTGCTGTCGAGCCGCAGAGAAATCGTCCCGGCTGACATTTGTCCACCGTCGGCGGATGTCTCGAGCTCCAGTCCTGTCAGTTCCGCCAGTCCGGCGCGCAGGTATCGCGCCTCGCTTGCCAGCTCCTGAGCGTGAGTGATAGCTGTCCCGGCTCCCGGCGCAAAAAAACCGCTGTTCAAGTCAATCTGCCGGGGCCAGGGAATGATGGACAGATCGCCGTCTGCCACGAGTGCGCTGTTGTTGAGGGAGAACAAAGCGACCATAAAGAGTCCGAGCACTTTTTTACGCATTTTTAGCTCCGCATTGATCGGTTGGGACCAACCATGATACATTCAACCACTAACAGCCGCCGAATTTTTCATTGTTAGCCGGCCGGAACAATTTCAGGTACTACTTATTTTAACTGGAGAAATGGGAATGGCAAAGATTTATTACGTGGGGGACTGGGCGGTGCAGTGCGGGCCGGTCTATGCGGAAAGCCCGTTCAACTATGCGCACAAGGGCCTGGAGACGATCAACTATGGCAAATGGCTCAAAGCCGCGCTGGAAAGCGATGGGGCCAACACGGTCAATTCAGTGCCGACCTGGGATTTCTACATGCTCGGGCCCGGTGAATACGAGAAGATTCTCGACGAATACGACGTACTGATCTTCAGCGACGTCGAAGCGAAAAATTTCCAACTGGCTCCCAATTTTTTCAACCACCGCTTGTTCGGCACCAAAATCCTGACTTTCCCCGACCGGATCAGGCTTACCGTGGAAGCAGTAAAAGGCGGCAAGGGACTGATGCTGCTGGGCGGATGGCTGTCGTTCAGCGGCGAGATGGGCAAGGGCGGCTGGAACAGGACCGGACTGAAAGAACTGCTGCCGGTGTCCTGCCTGGACCATGAAGACCTGGTTGAAAGCACCGAGGGCTTTACCGCCCAAGCAGTGAAAACGCAGGATTCAAACCCGCTGGATAAAATCGAGATGGGGAGCTTCCCGCCAATCCTGGGTTACAACAAGACCTTGCCCCGTCCGGAAGGAACGGTGTTACTGGAAGTCAGTCAGACAGGCGATCCGCTGCTGGCGGTCAGGGATTTCGGCGAGGGGAAAGTGTTGGCCTACATGTCCGATCCGGCGCCCCACTGGGGATGCAATTTCGTGTTCTGGGAGCATTACAACGATTTCTGGCTGGCTTGTCTTGGTTTAATAAGCCGGTAATAAACGTCAGCTATTCGCGATATTTTCAGAGCCCGTTATTCATCAAATACCTCAAGATAAAAGGGACTCTTTTTTTACGGGTAGCCCGAATTACAAAAGCCGGATCAGTTCGGAATTATCGCCGGTGTCGGCCATCCATTGCTTCAACTTTTCCCTCAAATCCCGCTTGACTGCCGCCAGCTCCGGCGAGTCAGCCAAATTAGTAAATTCCCAGGGATCGCTTTCAAGGTCGTAAAGTTCCTCGGCCGGCACCGGGTCTTCACTGTAGATATCGGCCAGCGGCTGCGGCAGCTCTCCAGCCTGCCTGAGCCTGATTATCTCCTGCCAGCTTTCGCCATTGGCGATATCCCCGACCGGCAGAAAGGGGAAATTGGTAAAGGTCCGTATATACTTGTGCCTGCGGGTGCGGGCGCACCTCATCACGAACTCGTCGGCGTGTGCGTTGCGCTCGGCGAAAACGACATCCCTGACCGAATCGGCCCTGCCCTCGAGCAGGGGCAGCAGATTATGCCCCTGCATATCCTCCGGGACCGGCAGGCTAAACCAGGCAAGAATAGTCGGCGCCAGGTCTACGAAACTGACCAGCGCATCGGATACCGTGCCGGCCCTGGTCAGTCCGGGCCAGGAAATGACCAGCGGCACGAGCAGGCCCGGGTCGTAAAGGGTGGCTTTCGCCCTGGGGAACGGCAGCCCGTTGTCGCCGGCGAAAATCACGATCGTCCGGTCCCTTATCCCCTCGTTTTCCAGCTTTTCCAGAAACGCGCCCAGGTGGTTGTCCATCCAGGTGATATCGCTCAGGTAGCCGGCGAGGTCCTCCCTGACAGCTTCGGTATCCGGCAGATAGGGCGGCACACTTATCCCCTCGGTGCCGTAAATATTCTCATGTTTCCAGGTGCGGTGGGGTTCCACGTACCCGACCTGGTAGAAAAACGGCTGATTTGCCCGCAGGTCGTCAAACGGCTCTTCGATTTGTTTGGCTTCGCCCAGGTGCCATTTCTGCCAGACGCAGCAGCGGTATCCCAGTTGCTCCAGGGCGTCGGTAAAGATGAATTCATCACCTCCCAGAGGGGAGTGCAGCTCTTCCGTGCCGGTCGTATGCGGTGTTTTTCCTGTATAGAGGGCCGAGCGGTTGGGACTGCACTGGGGAGAAGCGCAAACGGCGTGGGTAAAACGTACTCCTTCGCCGGCAAGCGCATCCAGCGTGGGGGTGCGCACCACAGGGTCGCCATAGCACCCGGCGTGATCGCGTCCCTGGTCATCCGAAATAGCCAGGACGATATTCGGCAGGTCCCCGGAATGTCTAGTGCCGCAATTAAGCAGACCTCCGGCCAGGCTAAGCCCGAGGGCGGAGCTCAGGGTACCGAGGAAGTGTCGTCTGCTGGGATTCGCATGGATCTCTTTCATCAATTTCCTCCAATGAACTACCCCGCGGCAAGCCGCGAGGCAGCTGATTTATATCTAGCTGAATCCCATTTTCAAACCGTTGGGGAAACTTGCAGTATTTTTCAATTGTTTCTTTCTGCTTTTGTTTCGGCAAAAGCAGCAAAACCATTGGGGGCCGCGAACTCGCATCTGCTCCTGCTTGCTTATCACCTCGGGAGTTTATCTCACAACTACTCCGCTCGGCCGTGCGGGGCACGCTGAAAGCGAATCGCACGCCTGACCTCGGCGCTTCTGATACTTCTACTGGGATACGACTCTTTTTCACGCTGCCTCTTTGCCGGCTCAAACATGCGCGCCCCCCGGAAAAACCCGGTACCCGGAGTATCAAGCAGTGTTCTGGCCAGCGAGCGGTTCCTCCTCGCAGGGGAGAACCTTTTGTTCGCCCGCGCGCAAGAACCACCCCGCAGCAAGCTGCGAGGAATTCTCTTCGATTAAATGAACCAGCGCTATGTTAGCATGCCGATCATGGAATCCTCGCCAGCTGACCGGTTCTCATTCCAGCTTTCCCGCGCTCCAGAGGATCGCTCTCCTGACAAGCTCGCGGTAGGCGGGATGGCGGTGGGCCAGACGGTCGTGGCCAAGCTGGATGACGACCACCCGTGATTTATCGTAGGGGCTGATCCAGGCCAGCGGGCCGTCACTGGTCTGCTCATCGGTCTCCAGGATAACTTTTACATCCGGTGATATCCACATCCCCTTATACGTTTCATCCCGGATGCGCATCGGCCCGATCCCGGCGGTTACCGGGTGGTTTTCCGCCGGACGGATAAAAAGTTCGACATCGTGCTTGTAAGTGGACGCGGGCAGCTCTCCTTCCTGCTCCAGGAGATACCTGCCGCCGACAACATCGCGCCACCACCAGGGCCAGGAGTTGTAGTCGGCGATTGCGTGGTGCAGCACCACCAGGCCTTTGCCGCTTTCCACGAACGCGCGCAGGTTACTCCTGCCGGCCTGGTCGAGCTCCCGGTACAGATCGTAAAGCACCAGGACATCGTATTTTTCCCTGATGTCGGTGGCGAACGCATCCGTATTCGAGGCGGCATGGTCCCAATCCAGCCAGTTACCATCGAACAAGGTGTAGAACTCAGTATCGTAGTCATGGCCGCCGGTTACGACCAGGACCTCGGGCGCATCCGGGCTTTTCGAGTAGAGATCCATCTCCGCCGGCAGGGTTACTTTACCGGTGGCCGCCCATTCGCACCCCCGCAGAAAAGTGGCGACAAATCCCGGCTCGCTCATTGCCGCCAGGTTATGACCCAGGGCGGTGTAAAATGTCCTGCCCTCGCCGTAACCGACCGTCCAGAGGATCGGCTCCTCGCGGCCGGTGCCCCCGGTGGCGGGCTCACTGTAGGCGGTGGCGATCACGCGGGTTTCGGATTCCAGCCTGGGCTGGTGGTAAAGCTCATCGGTAGCGATGAAGCTTTCGGCCATCCCGGCGGCAACCGGGTGCTCCCGGTCGATAAACTTCACTTCGAAGGAATGCCTGTCGCCGTGCGCCGTTTTCGGCGGCCCCTCCACCCAAATTCCGCCGACCATCCCGGCCCACTCCGGCCAGGGTTCCTCGAAAATCCCCGTGCGTGCGTGACGGTCGGCCAGCACTTCCATGTCGCCGAAAGCATAGTTGGCGCCGTGGACCGCCACCAGCCCCTTGCCTTCCCTGACGAATTCCTCCACCGCTCTCTCAGCGGCGTCTCCCCAGCGGGGCCCGCAGTAATCGACCAGCAGCAGGTCGTAAGGGGCGAGCGACCGGGCGGTAAGCCCGGCCGGCTCCTCGGTTACACGCACGTCGAAACGGCCGGTTGCCAGCAGGCGCTCTTTCAGAAACGGAGAGCTTTGGCGCCAGTCGTGATTGTTGCGGCCGGTGAGGATCAGCACCCGGATGGCATCCCTGGTAAAAAACCGGTCCAGGCTGGTTTCGGCACTCGAGCAGACTGTCAGTAACAATAAGCCCGATGTTATAAACAGCAGCATTCCGGCTGACATTTGTTTTTTCATAGTTCGGCTACTCCCGCCTTTTCAATGATAGCCTGCAGGTGACTCAGGCTTCGCTGCGCCTGTTCAGGCGTCCCGCATTCGACCGAGAGAACGCCGGAAAAGCCTGCTTCCGCCAGGATGGCTACCACTTTCGCCCAGTCGATCACACCGTCGCCGCAGGCGCAACCCACAGGGGTCCCGGTCACCTTGCCTCTTTCGTCCTCGGACTTTTGCAGTTCTATGTCCTTGGCGTGCACGTGGACCATCAAATGCACGGTTTCCTTGAGACCTTCGTAGGGGTCCTCGCCACCGAGATAGGCATTTCCCAGGTCGTAATTCACTCGCAGACAGGGCGAATCGACCAGGGTGGCAATCCGCAGCAGACCCTCGGTCCGGCAGGAAATACTCTGATGCGGCTCGATACCGATATAGACGCCGTAGCGCTCGGCGGTGCGCAATGCCATCGTCAAGGTATATTTCATTACTTCGAAACACTGTTCATCGCTCATCCAGGGCGGCCTGATTCCCTCGTCGGTGTTGACCACCGGCACACCGATGGCGGCGGCGAATCGAATCGCCCTGGTGAGATAGGGAACGGAGATCTCGGGGCGCATCAGCGGGCAATGAGAACTGAGCCCGGAAGCTTTCACCCCGTGGCGGTCGAGGATCTCTTTCATTTCGAGAGGGTCTTCTTCCATGGACCATGAATGAAAGTATCCCGCCTCGCTCAACAGTTCACGCCCAGTATGCACCATCGGCTCCACGTACTTGTAACCGATCTGCGCCGCCCGCTCGACACCGGCTGCGAATGGTTTGTCTTCGCAGCGGATGAACTCCATGTTGATTCCGGGAGAGATAGTCATAGGTCCCATTCCTCTTGCCATTCGACACGGCGTTTCTCTTTGTAGGCGATATTGCCGATATGGCAGGCCATCGATGAATAGTGGCCTTCCACCGCATCCGCGCTGGGTTTATTCCGCGAGCGCATACATTCGAGCCATTCGGCCAGGTGCTGCTTTGCCGAACCGTAGGGCACTTTCACGGTTATCTCCCTGGCGGGCTTGTCGTCGCCGGAGGTAAGAAAGGTATAGCTCGAACGGAAGATGGACAGCCTTCCGCCGGTTCCCATAAAGACGATATCCGCCACTTCCGGGCTGGCCATATCGGTAATCGTAGCCTCGAAAGTGACATTCACTTTGGGGTAGTCGAGAACAAGGTTGATATTATCGGGCGTATCGCGGCCGTCGTCGTACTGGTATATACCGCCAAGGGCAACCGCCGAAACGGGTTTGCTGAGCCCCAGAAACCAATGGACCACGTCCACCATGTGCACGAACAGGCCGCCGGTCATGCCGCCGCTGGAAAAATCCCAATAAGCAAAGCGGTTGAAATACCGTTTTGCATCCCAGGGGATTTTTGGGAGCCAGGCCAGGCAGGCCTCCCAGTCAAGGCCGCCCGGCTTACGTTCAAGCCCGGGCGGGACAGGGAACGTGTAGCCGCCGTTACCGTTCCAGATTGTCCGCACCATGTTTACTTCTCCGATCAGGCCGCTATCGAAAAATTTAGCTTTCGCCTCCTTGAAGTGCGGTATGCTCCTCTGCTGCATTCCCACCTGGACGATCCGGCCGGTCTCTCCGGCCGCACGGACGACCTCGAGACCCTGCACCGGCAGCGAAGTCATCGGCTTTTCCACGTAGACATCCTTGCCCGCCCGGCAGGCATCGACAGTTATCCGGGCGTGCATGTGGTCGAATGTGCCGACGATCACTCCATCGATATCTTTCCGTTCCAGAAGCTTACGGTAATCGGGGTACTTGTCGACAGGCCCGGAGATTTCTTCGGCTCCGTTCATCCGCTCGTCCCAGACATCACTGAGCGCGACCCACTCGATCTTGCCGATGTCATTAAGATTTCTCATCAGGCTTCTCGAGCGGTTGCCGCTGCCGATCACTCCCAGGCGGACCCGGTCATTAGCACCGAGCACGCGCTTCGAAGAAACCGCCGTGGCCACAGTCGCAGCGGCCAGTGAGCCGGCAAGGAAGGAACGTCGTGAGATCTTTTGCTTTGCGCCAGTCATAACAAAACCTCCTCACAGTTTACGACCGTGATGTAAGAAAGCATTAAGCAAAACACAACATTAAGATTTATTAAAATCAGGAATCCCACAAGACTTACTTTTTTCCCAGAGCTGATTTACGGGCATAGGTCCCTTGAATTTATATAAACCGGCGCCTCGCAGAGCTTAACCGCAGGCATTCTTTGCTCCACCACCGTCACGACTGATTCATTGTTAACGAAAAATCGGGCCCCGCCATTTTTTTGAACGTTGTTTACAATAGCTGGTGGATTGAGCTAAGTCTACTTCTTTCGCCCGACACCCTCCGATAACGATCCGCTATCAACCTCATATCCGCGCTGTACCAAGCGATCTTCGTTTTGGCTATCTCGATCTCTATGTCTATAGCTCGTTCATTGGGCAGGGCGCAGTAGAGCAATTATTCTTAAAGCCAAAATAAATTGCGCGGAGAAGCCGATGTGTACTTCGGTCGTGGGAGGCAGCGCCTGTCGCTGAAGGATATGGTCAAACGTGAAACTCTGAGGACGAGTTAAGACCTTTAACCTCCTGGGAAGAAGGAAGTAAAAATCATTTGCAATTACTGAGTTCTACACCTTAATTTTAAACGTCAGCTGTCAAACATGTTCTGACGACGTACACATAGGGGCAGAGGAAAGCAAAAGCCTGCCAACTTTGATATGGGAAATACCGGCTGAGATGAGTGACGAAGGTCAAAAAAAAGATGTCGATGTGGTGATCGAAGTGTCAGCGGATAAATTTGAGGCGCATGTTACACTGGTCCCATTGACAGATTCTCCCGAGTTTTCTCCAGATGAGCTCAGAGATGCACTTTCTGAGGAGGGAATAAAAGTCGGCATTCAGGAGGAAGTCTTTGCTCTGCTGAAAGGAGAGCCGCAATACAATAAAAAACTGTTAATTGCTTCAGGAACCAAACCGAAAGAAGGAAAACACGGTAAGATAAATTATTTCTTCGAAGGTAAAGAAGCCGTAAAAGTAAAGAAGGATGAAAAGATCGGTGAACTTGTCCCCCCTGAAGATGGAGTTGATGGGATCACTGTTTTTGGAGAAGAAGTACCCGCCCCGGAAGTGGAAAAAGCTAAAATCCCATCATTGACCAATGTTGAATTCTCCCCCGATAACGATGATCTTCTGCTAGCCCGTATCGACGGATACCTTTTTATCGATCTGGACTCTATTAAGGTTGCACCTTTTTTTAAGTTGGAGGAATTAGCTGATGAGTACGAGGCATATATCGAGGTTAAAAAGCCTCTCCACGAAAACGACTTTAACGGTGAAGATCTAAAGCGGTTTCTGAAAGATTGCGAGATTGTTTTTGGAATTCTCGAGGAAGAAGTAAAAAATATCTTTCAACAGGAGAAATACGAACAACGGCTTTTGATTGCCCGGGGCAGAAAGGTGGTGCATGGGAAAGATGGCAAAATAAAGTACTTTTTTTCTACAGAAGTAAAACATAAAATAGACGAGGAAGGAAAGGCGGATTACAAAGAAATAGATTTGATTAAGAATGTGAAAAAA
>VRUH01000064.1 GCA_019456185.1 Candidatus Glassbacteria bacterium
CATGGATTCATGCATATCCCGGTAAGCGGTACGAATTACAAGGGATACTGTGACCCTGAAAAATCGTGGGGGTTGCCTTCGCTAAAAGCTTTTATCGATAAGTTTGCCAGCCTCCACTTTAAGGAAACTGAGGGTGAAATGCCATCGATCGGCAACAAGGCGGTGCGGGATGGAGTAAAGTACGGAGAGCATACCGGTAAAAGCCATGCCAGGGGTTATGCCGTGGATATTGATTTTGGCGTTGATACAGGCAATGATTTAGTTGAAGAAGGTAATTACGATGAAGACGCCCACAGGGAGCAAATAAAGCGCTACATACGATGCGGTGCGACATATGTGTTAATCGGCAATGAAAAATTAGTATCGGAATTAAACGGCTATATGGGTAAAAAAGTAGAACTGGATAAAGAAGGACATAAGGATCACGATCATGTAAATGCACCACACTAGCGGCAAGGAGTCATCATGTGGCTAAAATGTAGTTTTATTTGTGTCATAGTTTTTTCATCAGCATTAGGAGTGGGACAATTATCAGCGTCAGGTAAATATGCAATTGAAGTGGAGCATGCCATAGTAGTAGTAGATACAACGGAGAATATTGTTAACAGGATTACTGTACGGAATATCTATGATTCATCTAGTCCTCTGATATCTCTTTCTAGCAGGTATCTCGCAAGGATGACATATTGGCGGGATATCAATACTTGTAAATGCAATATACCATTGATTGAAGACCCAAGGATACTGGTCATAACGGACCTCGATACAGGTGTTGCAGACACAATTTGTCATACATTTGACTATGTTTGGTCACCAAGCGAGGATAAACTGACTTTTATCTATTATGAAGTAGAGGAGGATAAAAAGTGGGGTAATCACCACTCAGCGGGGCGTTCTGTTTGGCTATACAACGCCACGAGCGGTGTTCGCGAGGAGATCAGCGGAATCATCTGCCATGAATATACCAGCCTATATTGGTCAGAGTATAAAAATACTTTGTGCGTGTCATGTCTTAGTGGTTCGGATAGACACTATGATCCAGTAACTGGACAAGTATTGGAGGCTTGGGGATACTACCTGAAAATTTCTCCCGATGGGAAATATGGTTTTTACGATAATAAAGAAGATGCGGCTGAGGTGTATGATCTCAAGACTAAAAAGCAAATACAACTGATTAAAAGTGCAGATTCCAAATCTACAACGGTAGAAATCTATGCAAGTTTGTTGGGATGGGGTAAACTTGACGGTAAAACAATAGCGTTTGTTAGTACCATAACCTTAGAATATATTGATTGCGCCACTGGCCAGATGTATCAGGTCAAACCACCCTCGCCGGATATAAACCCCCTTTATGACCTGGTCGGCTTCCGGGACGGCCGCCCGGTATGGGCCAAAATCCACGGAGACAAGGCGGAGCTGTTTTACTACTGAGAGCTGAAAATATAAGCTTGTTGAGCCGCTTTCCCGCAACACGAGGGGGGCGGCTTTTTTTGTTTCTGGCGGCGGTGTTACCGGGAGGCGGCGAGAGCATGAAAGTAACGTTCCGTAGCCGTGGCCTGAGCGCGGAGTACGCTTTTCAGGTTGCGGTCGCCAATCAGATGCCTATCTTATTTAAGTTGGATATTATTTACACGGCGCATGGGTTTGTAAAAATTCCATATAAATGTGATTTGTATCACGGTTATGGCCAGGAAGAAGCCTCCTGGGGTCAACCGGCACTGCGAACATTCCTGGAGAATTTTGGCGAGCAACATATTAAGGAGACAAACGGTAAGAAGCCATGGGTCGGCAATAAAGGATTGAGGGATGGGGTAAAATACGGGAAGCATACAGGTGTAAGCCACATGAGGGGACGTGGCGTGGATATCCGGATTTGGCCAAGGTGTGCTACTCACGATATTGAAGACAAAGACTATAATGTTGAAGAACACGTTAAGCAAATTAAGAGCTACTTTGATAACGGAGCAATTTATGTGGCGACTAGCAGCCGGACTGCAATAAATGGATGCAAAAAAATTGGTGTAAAAGCTGATTATTTGCCAGACCACCCTTCCCATGACCACGTTACAATCTGAGCAATGAACTGTTTGTAATGGAGGATGAACATGCATAGATGTCTTAGTCTATTGATTTTGGTTCTGCCGTTTGCAAGTGGCAATATGCTTGCAAGTTCTGCTCATATGTTTATTAGCTGGACAAAGCACACGGTGAGTTTAATTGATCCAGAAACAAAAAGTGTTGAACAGGTTTTTTCTGACAGCATGGTCTATCTAGACAACTACTTTCACTCCGAAGTCTTGTTGTCACAAACTAATCGATTTGTAAGCATCTGCGGCCGTCGCCATCCGGAAAAACGCTTTATTGACGGAGAAGTGGTTGAGGATAAGCATATTGCAGTGATAATTGATCTCGAGGATAATTCAAAATGGACCATTGAAAACGTGGAGAAGGTGTCCTGGTCGCCACAGCGGGCCTTGTTTGTTTATATCGGAGGGGAATGCATACAAGGGGGAGATTACTATTACAGCACAGGAGCCTGGCTTGTTGATCCTGCATCAAAAACAAGGGACAGTATTTTTATAAATCAGCACTACTTTGACGATATCGTCTGGAGAAAGAATGATAACAATATATACTTGGACGGTTCAGGAGTAGTAAAGTATGACCCAATAACAAAGGAGATAAAAAAGACACCTTATCGATCCTGTGAGATTTCACCGGACGGGAGATATTATTTCATAGCTTCTTTGGAGGGCGAACTTGCTAAATTTATTAGAACTCAGGATAATTCAGAGCTTAATATTTCCCTGGAAGATGAAAAAGATATGCCATTTGGCCTTCAATGCGATATGGTTGAGTGGGCAATAATAGAAGATGCTGTAATTTCTTATGTGACTGATGCAAGTGATCTCTTTGAGGTTGATTTGTCATCATGTGTCTTAAGAAAAGTGCATCCTCCCTCGCCGGACATAGACCCAATCGATGACCTGGTCGGTTTCCGGGACGGCCGCCCGGTGTGGGCCAAAATCCACGGAGACAAGGCGGAGCTGTTTTACTACTGAGAGCTGATTTGTTAAACTCTTTGAATCAACCTGTTGAACTGAAGCCGATTATGCCCCACATCCGGCGCAGGCCGCGCTCCCCCTCGGCCCTGAACGAGCAGAACAGGTCGTTGCGACAGCTTGTGCAGTATGCGCTGGTGAAGATTTTTGCGGATTCGAGTCCGGCCCGACCGGCCTGGACAGCCAGGATCGCGCGAAGGTCGGCTAATATTTTGCCGTGTTCGCTGTTGATTCCGGTTCCAGCCCCTGCCTCGGCCAGCACACCGGCCACGTCCCCGCCGACCTCGTAGCAGCGGCCGCAGATCGATGGTCCCAGGTAGAGTTCCAGTCTGCCCGGATGCACTCCGCGGCACCCGGCAAGCCCGGCCACGGCCTCGGCCAGCACACCGGCCGCTACTCCGCGCCAGCCCGTATGCACAACCGCCCAGGCACTGGTTCCGCGCTCCAGCAGGAACGCGGGCACGCAGTCAGCGACCGAGACAACCCCCAGCACTCCCGCGCCACCGCCGATAATCCCGTCACCCTCGGGACGCGAATCCTTGTCCTCCTGCCCGAAACACTCATCACCGGTCTCCAGGACCCGTGCGCCGTGCACCTGACGCAGGCGCAGCAACCTGCCGAACCCCAGGTTACCGGCCGCGGAGGCAAGAGTATCATAATCCGTCCCCACGCCATCGCCGTCCTTGACAGTCACGCCCTGCACCAGCCCGGGGATACTTTCCCATGGGGTAAATTTCAGCAGGGCCGGCGCACTTTGTCTGTCTATCCTTTCGATACCAGGACCCTCCTGCGCTTGCAAAAATAAACCCGGCCAGACCGGCCGGGTTGGGAACTCCGAATTCATGACAGGAACAGGTACGGTTTCCATTTATCATGGGAGCGCGGGTGATAGAACCTGATAAATGAATAGAACGCCGGTCTCTTTGGAGTGGAAAGGAGTTTCATCCCGACGGTTTCCGGGGTGCGGTTTCCCTTGCGGTTGTTGCATCCCGTGCAGGCGGTGATCAGGTTCTCCCACGTATCCTCGCCGCCCTTGGAACGGGGTATGACGTGATCGGTGGTCAGTTCATCCGAGCTGCGGCCGCAATACTGGCAGCGGTAGCGGTCGCGCCGCATGATATTCCGGCGGTTGAGCACCACCGAGCGACGGTCCGGGCGGATATAGATTCGCAGGCGCACCACGCTGGGCAGCTGGAAACAGCGGGTGACACTGCGGACGAACAATTTTTCGTAATATTCCACAACTTCCGCCTTACCCCCCATAACCAGCACAAGGGCGCGCCTGGCGTGGCAGACATGCAGTGGCTGAAAACTACTGTTCAGTACAAGGACGTTGGTGTTGAGCATTGCGGCTCTCTCTCTCCGGTTTACCCTGCCTGCTTGTCGGTTCGGTGCGGCCTGCGCTACCACTGTTGAAGGACGCTGGAGATCATATCATCGGCCAGCAGCAGCACCACCCGCTCGGCAGCCTCGCGCTCGGACTCCTTGTCCGGCTCGTAGACCACCCAGCGGCTGAAATTCCCGCTTTCCCACAGGGTTTTCCCCTCCACCCTGTCGGTAAACTGTACTTTGAGCACGATAGTTACCCGCCGGCCCGACACGTTGAGACCGCCGCCCCTGCCGAATGTTTCCGCTTCCTCGAAATAGCGGGTAACCGAGCCGGACAACGCGGCGTCGGCCCCGGCGGACTCGCCCAGACGAAGGTTGGCTTCGCTGAGGAAGCGGTCGGTAACCTCGTCGGTGATTAACTGCGGGAGGTAGAACTCGGCGGTTTCGTTTTCGAACGTGGGGATATAGACTGTCCGAAGATGCTCGGGGAGACGGCCGCTGGTGCTGTAATGGCTGCAGGATACCACCACCACGGCGGCGAGTACCGCCGTCTTCAGGCCTGCGATTGCTCCCCGCTTCCCCCGGAGGGGCGAAACCATGCGGTGCAAGTATTTCAGTGACTGAGTGCTGGCTTTAATCCTCTGGGGTAAGGCGGGTTAAATTTCAACCAGTCGGCGTTTGGTATAATAATAAATCAGGAACCTTCCAGGATCAAGAGTTGGAACGCATCGTCGGGGAGCTCGGGATTGACCTCTTCCTTGCTCACCAGGATCGTGATCTCGCGGTCCTCGTCGTAATCCCGGTAGACGGTTTTGGTTGCGCGCGGCAGCGAATCGACTGTCTGAAACTCACCGCGGGTCACCTCGCGCCGCAGCTTGCCCTCGCGATAATGGGTGAACTTGACCACCGCCTCAAGGCCGTGATCGTACTGAAACTCATACACCGTCTCGGCGTCGATCAGGCGCAGGGTGCTGACACCTCCGTCGGTCGCGGCGATAGCCCGGGTGCGCTCGTTGCGGAAACGGCCGACCCGGAACGCGCCGGTCACTGCGCCCAGGAACTCGGCATCGGTCAGGCCCTCGCTGCCGGCCAGCCTGGTTACGGGCAGCGGATCGGAGCTCGAGGCGCGGATCACCTTGTCGTCCTTGGGTAACACGACCACGATCGAGTCTCCGCGGCTGAGCACCTGCATCCAGAGCGTGGAAAACGGCGGTCCGTAGATCGAAAGCTGCAGCGTGTCCGGCGCGCGGTAGACCAGAGCGCCGTCGCCGCTGAAGGTCCGCCCCTTGTCCAGCAGACGGATCCGGAAGATCTGCTTGTCCGTGACCAGCCGCGCGGCTGAATTCTCGATCAGGCCCGCCACCTCCTCGGGGTCCACCTGCACTCCGGGCAGGGTCTGGAGCATGCTGACCGAGCAGGCCGAACTCAAGGCCGCCAGCACCGCCACAACCGTAAGGCAGTATATGCCAAGGCGTTGTTTCACTGATTTTTCCGTTTGTCGAGTTCGTTGAGCTTGCGTTCCACTTCGCTGTTATCCCTGTCGATCTCCAGGCTGTTCCGCCAGGCCTCGCGGGCCAGATCGGTCTTGCCGAGCACCAGGTAGATATCGCCCAGGTGCTCGTAAACTTCGGAGTATTCCTTGTCCTGGCGCTGCTGTTTCCGAAGGTTGGCCAGCGAGTTGCGGATATAGTCCAGGGCGTTCTCGGCCCGGCCCATCTTGAACAGGATCCAGCCCATGCTGTCCAGGTAATGCCCGTTGTCCGGGTCTTTCTCCAGCGCCCGCTCGATCAGTTTGTACGCCTCTTCCATGTTACGGCTGCGGTCTGCGTAAAAATAGCCGAGATAGTTCAGCGCGGGGGCGTAGTCCGGCGAAATCTCGAGCACCTGCTGAAGCCGGCGCTCCGTACTCTCCTCGTCGCCCAGCTCGTGGTAGACATTGGCCAGCGAGTACATCAGCTCCCGGCGGCCCTCGGCGTTGGTACTGTCCACCCGCTCCAGGCCCAGCAGAAGGACCTCGCGGGCCTGCTCGGGTTGCTCCCTCAGCATCAGCGCGTTGCTGTTGGCCAGGTAGGAGAGGAAATATCCCGGCACCCGTTCCCTGACCTCGGCGAACGAGCGGGCCGCGTCCTCGTAGTTCTCCTGCCGCATCTGGACCAGGCCCAGGATATACAGGCCGTTTTCACCGATAGAGCCTTTTTTGTGCAGACGGCGGAGAATTTCGTGAGCCTTGTCGGTCCAGTCGGAATTGAAATACATCCAGCCAAGCTGCTCGGCCGCCCAGACGCTGGTGTCTCCCCGGCTGATCGCCTCCTCGAGGATTCCCACAACCAGTTCCGGCCGCTCGGCTTTCAGCGAGGTCTCGGCCAGCCGGTCGAAACTCTCGCGCAGGGCTTCCGGTTCGAGCTCGATAAACCGGACGTAATATTTCAACGCCTCGTCCCATTCCTGATGCTGCTCGGCCAGATGACCCAGCATCTGGTGGGCGCGCGCCATGCTCTCATCGGATTCGATAGACTTTTCCAGGCTCTCGCGGCCCTTCTCGCTCTCGCCCTTCTTGAGATACAGCGCGCCGAGCTGAAGCATGTCGTTGGGATAGGACACGTCGGCGGGATCGACAATCCGCTCGTAGATCGGGATCATTTCCTCGTAGCGACCCGTGCTGTAATACAACCTCAGCAGGCTGCGGCGGCTGAACTCATCGTCAGGCTCGGCGGCGGCTATTTCCCGGTTGATTTCGATCGCCCGGTCCAGCCGGCCGATCGCCTCGGCCCCGATCGTCATCACCCTGCGCATCGCGGAGTCCAGGGTGTCTCCCTCCTGCTCACGGGCGTCCAGTTCATCCAGAAAGCCCGCCCAGGCCGCGGAATCCGCTGTTTCGTCCTCCCGGCCCGCGCCGCCGGTATTGCGCATCGCCTGCCTGGCGGTGATCAGCACCCGCGGCAGCATCTCCGCGGCCTCGCCTGGACGGAGCCGGAGGTAATCGAGGTAGTAGCTCAATGCGCTGTCCCAGCGGCGCTCGCTCTCCTCGATATTTCCCAGCAACTGATAGGCCTCGGCCATCGTGCTGTCCGCCTCGACCGCCATGCCCAGGTACTCGCTGGCCGGCTGCTTGCCGCCGATCCGAAGGTAGATTGCGCCCAGGTGGAACAGATCGCGCGGGTAGCTGCGCCGCTTGGGATTCAACAGGGGTTTGTAGTAGGCGATCAACTCCTGGAACCGTTCCTCCTGTTTGAGCAGTTCCAGCATCCGGCGGCGGTTCCACTCATCATCCGGGTTCTGCCGCAGGATATCCTTGTAGCGGTCGATCGCCTTGCCGTTTTCGCCCTTCCCCTCGTAACTGTAGGCCAGCAGCCTGAGCAGATCGCTATCCGTCTCCTCGCCCTGATGCACTTCGCCTTTCAGCAGGCCGATCACCTCGTCGTAGCGTTTCAGCTTGTAGAGCGCCTCGCCGCAGAGCGTGCGCAGGACCCTGCTCTCCCTGTCCAGCTTGCGCGCCCGCTCCAGATACTCCAGCGCCTGCTCGTACTGTTCGTTTTCCAGGGCCTCGTAACCGGCCAGCATCAGGCTCACCGCAGCTGAATCGAAACTGTCCCGCTCAGCCGATGAAACCCGGCCTGCCGTCAGCGCAACGCCCAGCAGCAGAAGCGCCAGCACGCAATATGTTTTAGCTGTGGCCAAACTCTTTCACTCCAGCTTTGTTGAGTCAAAATCCGTATCAGGATGGCAAATATACCCTGTAGCGCTGTTTACTGTCAAGCTCGGCACCCGGCGGGCCAGCGGCTAAAATCATCAATTTCATGGAGTTGGTCGGTTTACCGGCCGGTGGAAATTTTTGCCCCGCGCCGCTGTCTCTTATATATTACTGAGGTTTGGCCGCCGGTGTTTCATCTGATATCAATCTTCTCTAATACGGGGACCGGGCCTCAATGGACAGGATCAGGACAGCGGTGGTCGGTGCGGGCCATCTGGGCAGCCACCACGCCAGGATATATCACCAGCTCGAAACTGCCGAGCTGGTCGGCGTGCTGGACACCGACCTTGAGCGCGCCCGGGAGTGCGCCGCAGCCTATGGCGTCCGGGCCTTTTCCTCGCTGGAGGAACTGGCCGGCGAGGTCGATGCGGTCAGCCTGGCCGTACCGACCGACTCTCACCACGAGCTGGGCTGCCGTCTGCTGGATGCCGGAGTGCACGTGCTGGTGGAAAAACCGATCGCCTCGCAGCCGTCGGGCGCGGCGGAGATGGTGAAACTGGCCGGGGAGAAAAACCTGGTGCTGGCGGTCGGCCATGTGGAGCGTTTCAACCCGGCGCTGGTGGCTGCCTCCGGCGATATCGAGGACGCGGCGTATGTCGAGAGCGAGCGGCTGGCTCCGTTCAATCCGCGCGGCACCGAGGTGCCGGTGGTACTGGACCTGATGATCCACGACATCGATATCGTCCTCAGCCTGGTCCGCAGCGACGTGACCGGGGTCAGCGCGGTGGGCCTGCCGGTGTTCACCGGCCAGGTCGATATCGCCAACGCGCGGCTGGAGTTCGCCAACGGCGCGGTGGCCAATGTGTCGGCCAGCCGGGTCAGTATCAAGAAAGTGCGCAAAATGCGGTTTTTCAGCCCGAGCCGTTACGTATCGGTGGACATGCTAAAGCGCAGCGGCACCTCCTACGCCAAAAAACCCGGAGCCGAAATCTCGCTCGACCGCGACCCGGAGAAGATCCCCGAGATGCGCAAGCTGGTGGTGGTCAGGAAACTGCGCTGCGATAAAAAACGCGAGCCCCTGGCCGTGGAACTCGAGGATTTCCTGAACTGTATCAGCTCCGGCGGCAACCCGAAAGTCAGCGGCCGCGACGGTCTGCGGGCGCTGGAAGTGGCCGGGAGAATCATGGATGCGATCGAGAAATCGCATGCAGCCGGCATTGCTCAACTTTGACTCTCTCATTCAACCGGCGAGGTGGGACAATGAGCCTGATCTCGAACTGGCGGGAGCGGAAAAAGTTGATCGCCCGCACCAGCGGCCGCCCACCCTGGTTCCTGTTGGCGGTCCTGATCCTGGTCGCGCTGTTCATGTTCTACCTCGGCAACCTGGAACAGAGCATCCTCAAATAGATGTCTCACCTGATTGCGAGGCCGGATGGACCCGATCCACCTGTTTATCTCCGCCGGTGATCCCAGCGGGGAACGGCACGCGGCACGCCTGATCCGCAGCCTGAGGGACATGGGCGGAAGTCCTGTTGTGACCGGAATCGGCGGAGAGGCAATGCAGGCGGCAGGGGCCGAGCTGCTCTGCACCCAGGAGCGCCTGGCCGTGATGGGCCTGGTTGAAGTGGTCAAGCACCTCCCGTTCTTCTTCAGCCTGCTCGATCGGATCAGGGACCACCTGTCAGTCCACCGCCCTCAGCTGATGGTGCTGATCGACTTCCCCGACTTCAATTTCCGCCTGGCCAAAATCGCCAGGGAACTGGGTATCTCCGTCCTCTATTATATCAGTCCGCAAATCTGGGCCTGGCGCACGGGCCGCAAGCGCAAACTCGCCCGGCTGGCCGACCGGCTGGCGGTCGTCTTCCCGTTCGAGGTCGCTTTCTACCGCGACGAGGATATTCCGGTCGAGTTCGTCGGCCACCCGCTGATCGGAGAGCTGGAAAATGTCAGCAGCCGGGAATCGTTCCGCGCAGAACACGGCATCGAGCCGGATTGCCCGCTGGTGGGCCTGATGCCCGGCAGCCGCGTCCAGGAGATCGAGCGTCACATGGAGCTCTTTCTGGCCGCCGCCGGGCGCATGCGCGCCTGCCGCGGCGAACTTCGGTTCGCCGCGGGGATGCTGCCGCATACGGCGGCGGCCCTCGCTCCCGAACACCGGGACACCATTGAGCGCCTCGGCGTCAAGCTGATCCACGGCGACTCGCTGGGCCTGATCGCCGCCTCAGACATCCTGCTGACCAAGAGCGGCACCACCACCATGGAAGCCGCTCTGCTGGGCACGCCGATGGTGATCTCCTACCGCACCAGCGCGCTGAGTTACCTGATCGCCAGCAGGATGGTCACTATCGGGCATATCGGCATGCCCAACCTGCTCGACAGCGACCCGGCTATCCCCGAGTTGATCCAGCACGAGGTTACCCCGCAACGGATCGCTTCGCTGGCACTGGAGCTGCTCGACAACGACTCGACTCTGCGCAAACGCGTGCTGGAGCAGTGCGGCCGGGTGCGCCGGACCCTGACGACCGCCAAGCCAGCCAGTGTAAGAGTGGCGGAAATAGTGCTCGAGATGACGGGGGCCGGCTGATGGGCGACGTGCAACGCGGGGGCGGCGTGCTGAGCGGATTCAAGTGGCGGCTGATCGGTCTGCTGGGCAGCCTGGTGATCAGGCTGGTTTATCTGACAGTCCGTTCCCGGGAGATCGGCCTGGAGCATCTGGAAGAAGGCCGCGGCGAGCAATGGAAGCCGGTGATATTAGCGTTCCTGCACGGCCGTCTGCTGGGCAACTGCTACAACAACCGGGGCCAGGGCGCGTGCGTGATGGTCAGCCGCCACAAGGATGGCGAGCTTATCGCGCGGATCAACGACTGGCTGGGCTACACGGCGGCTCGCGGCAGCGCCACCCGGGGGGCCGTGCCCGCGCTCAAGGCTATCCTGCGAGCTATCGATCAGAACCGCGACCTGGCGTTCACGGTCGACGGGCCGCGGGGACCGGCGGGAGTGGTCAAGCAGGGCGTGGCCTACGCCTCCGCCCGTACCGGCCGCCCGGTGGTCCCCACCGCCGCCGGCTACAGCGCCTGCTGGCAATTGAACAACTGGGACCGTTTCCAGATCCCCAAACCGTTCAGCCGGATGGTGGTCGCCTACGGAGCGCCCCTGCAGGTGCCGGATGAGCCTGACGGGGAAGAAATCGACCGCTGGCGCCAACGGATCGGCCGGGCGCTCGAGGAAGTCTCCCGCACCGCGGACCTGGCGGCGGCTCCGGCCAGACGGATGGACAGCGCTGCGGCGGCCGGCGCAGTCGAAAGATTTCTGACCCGCCCACGCAACCGCACTTATCACTTCCCAGTCCTGGCTGTCCTGGCTCCATTCGAGCTTGTCTACCGGCTGGCCTGGAAACTCAGGGAAAACCTGTTCCGCTCCGGACGGATCAAAACCTGCCGGCCGCCCGTACCGGCCGTCTGTGTGGGCAGCCTGTTCGCCGGAGGGTCGGGCAAGACGCCCCTGACTGTCCACGTGGCCGCGCGGCTGGCAGCTCGGGGCCTGAGGGTGGCCGTGCTGAGCAGGGGCTATGGCGGCGCTGCCGGCGGCGGCGAACCGGTTGTGATCCGTCCCGGCGCCGCGCGCGGAGAGAGCCTGAGCGTGGTCGCGGTCCAGGCCGGTGATGAAGCCGCGATGATCGCCCGCAGCCTGCCCGAAGTGGCCGTGGTGGTCTGTCCGGATCGCGCCGCGGCGGCCGGGACTGCGGTGAGTTACTGCGACGCCGAAGTGCTGGTGCTCGACGACGGGTTCGGACACAGGCGGCTGGAACGCGATTTGGATATTCTTGTCTTTTCCGGGTCGCAGGTCATGGGACCAACTCACACCTTTCCAGCCGGGTTCCTTCGCGAGCCGGTGGAGGCCGCCGGTCGCGCCGGAGCAATCGCCATCCGCGGCGGCCTGCTCACCCGCTTCGATAAACCCGGTTTCCCGCCGGAACTGCCGGAGTGGGCCGAGGGCAAACCACGGCTCCACATTCGTACGAGGATAGCGGGAGTGTCGCCGCTGGAGTCCTGGAGAGAGGGAGGCGAGGCGAAACTCTCAGACCTGCGGGAAACAGTGGAAGGCAAGCCTGTGGTCGCGTTCTGCGCGCTGGCGAACCCTGCTGGTTTCAGTGACCTGCTTGCCGGCCAGGGGGCCGCCTCGCTGGAGCTGGCCGCCTGGCCCGACCATCACCGTTACAGCCAAACCGACCAGCGGGAACTCCGGGAACTGGCGAAGAGGCGGGGCGCGGTGCTGGTGACCACGGAGAAAGACGCTGTCAAGCTGGACCCCCGACTGGTCGGCGGCGATACGCTGGTGGTCTGCCTGGGCCTGGAGGAACGCAATCCGGCCGTGCTCGACAGCCTGCTGGATAAAATGCTGTCCACCCGCTCCTCCCCGCTTGACAGCCGGGAACGATAAGCCGAGATTTAATTGTTCATCACCGAATTACTACCTTTAATGTCGAGGGACACCCGATGTCCGAAGCACAGCCCGCAAAAAAATCCACCGGTTTCAAACGCAGGTACAAACCAGGTCCGACCAATATCTACCGGACCGACTTCCTGGTGGTCGGCAGCGGGATCGCCGGGCTGTCGTTCGCGCTGAAAGCCTGCGAACAGGGCGACGTGATCGTGTTCACCAAGAAGGAAAACTACGAGAGCAACACCAACTACGCCCAGGGCGGAATCGCCGCGGTGCAGGACGAGCAGGAGGATAGTTTCGAGCTGCATATCCAGGATACGCTCGAGTGCGGTGCGGGTCTCTGCAACCGCGAGGCGGTGGAGGTGCTGGTGCGCGAGGGCCCGGCTGGGGTGGCCGAGCTGAACAGTTGGGGCGTGAGATTCACCCGCGACCGCGAACACCCGGAACGCCTGAGCCTGGGCCGCGAGGGCGGCCACAGCCGCCGGCGGATTGTCCGGGCCGACGACCTGACGGGCCGCGAGGTGGAACGCGCCCTGCTCGAGGAACTCAAGGGACGCAAGAACGTAATGGTGCTCGAAAATCACCTGGCGGTCGACCTGATCGTGCATGCGATGTCCGCCGGGCACCGCCGCTGCGTGGGCGCGCTGGCCCTGGACCGCACCGCCGGCAGTGTCAAGGCCTTTGTCTCGCGGGTGACCTACCTGGCCGCCGGCGGCTGCGGACGGGTTTACCAGCACACCACCAATCCGGCGATCGCCACGGGTGACGGGATCGCGATGGCCTGGCGCGCCGGGGCGCGGGTAGCCAACATGGAGTTTATCCAGTTCCACCCCACGGCGCTCTACGGCCTGGACGAAAAATCGTTCCTGATCTCCGAGGCGGTCCGCGGCGAGGGCGCGATCCTGCGTAAGCTCGACAACAACACGTTCATGGATAAGTACCACACCATGGGCTGTCTGGCCCCGCGCGACGTGGTCGCCAGGGCGATCGACCGCGAGATGAAACTCTCAGGCGACAAACATGTCTGGCTCGACTGCTCGCCGATCCCCAAAGACCAGATCCGCGAGCGCTTTCCAAATATCACCGCCGAGTGCCTCTCGCGCGGGATCGATATCACCACCGACCCGATCCCGGTGGTGCCCTCGGCACACTATGTCTGCGGCGGAGTGGTGACCGATATCGACGGACGGACCAATATCGAAGCGCTGCTGGCCGCCGGCGAGGTGACCTGCACGGGAGTCCACGGAGCCAACCGGCTGGCCTCAAACAGCCTGCTGGAGGCTGTCGTGTTCGCCCGGCGCGCACACCGCACAGCCGTGAAACTGCTGGACGAGATCGATCTCGGCGAGATCGACTCCTCGACATTCGAGTACGGCAAAGTCAGCGTCCACAACTACGACGGCGTGTTTCTCTCGCACAATCAGGCCATGCTGCGGATGACCATGTGGGACTATGTCGGGATCGTGCGCTCCAACGACCGGCTGGCCGAGGCTCGCAAATGGCTCAAAACGCTTTCGGCCGAAATCGAGCAGTTCTACGCCAACTGCCCGCTCAACCCGGACCTGGTGGAGCTGCGCAACATGGCCGAGGTAGCCCAGCTGATTGCCAAGTGCGCCCGTCTGCGACGGGAAAGCCGCGGCCTGCACCAGAATGTCGACTACCCCCGTACCAACGACCGCTCTTATCTCAGGGACACCGTGCTGGAGAAAAAGTATTGAGCCAGTTATTGCCGCTGACAGCTCTCCTGCTGATCCTGGCCGGCTGCGGAGGTTCGCCCTCGAAGGCCGGCAGTGCGGAGGTGCGTTTTGACGGCGGCCTGGCGCTGGAGGCAGTTCGCGCCCAACTCGCGTTCGGTCCCCGCGTGCCGGGCACGGAGGGCCACGCCGGTTGCGCGCAGTGGATGATCGACGAGTTCTCCCGCTACGCCGACAGTGTGGCCGCCGACCGCTGGGATCACGTAACCGCCGCAGGCGACAGCCTGCCGCTGATCAATATCACCGCCTCGTTCAACCCATCCGAGCGAAAACGCGTGCTGCTCTGCGCCCACTGGGACACCAGGCCTGTCGCCGATCAGGACCCCGACCCGGCAAAACGCGGCAGCCCGATCCCCGGCGCCAACGACGGCGGCAGCGGCACGGCGGTCCTGCTGGAACTGGCCCACGTGTTCGCGGCCAACCCGCCGGGGGTTGGAGTCGATCTGGTGCTGTTCGATGGCGAGGACTACGGTGATTTCAACGCCGGCACGGACGTGCTGCTCGGCTCGCTCCGGTTCGCGGCACACAACAGGCGCTACCGCCCCAGGCTGGGTATCCTGCTGGACATGGTGGGCGACGCCGACGCTGAATTCCCCTACGAGGGCTATTCGTGGCAGTGGCTGAACCGGGATGTGGAACTGGTCTGGGACACGGCCCACGAGCTGGGCTACGGGAACTATTTCGTCCGTCAGCAGGGCACCCACGTGATCGACGACCATGTGCCGCTGTTCAAGGCCGGTATCCATTGTATCGACGTGATCCAGATGGGGCTGCCTTACTGGCACACTCACGGCGACGATATCGACAAGCTGTCCGCCGCCACGCTGGAGGCGGTGGGAAGGACTGTCGCCGAAGTCGTTCGCAGCTTTGCAGAATAATGGAAACCGGGCTAGTGTTGTGTCCCGGAAGTATATGTAATAAATCGACGGACTGGTATTGGTTCGATCAACTCAAGCTGAAATCCCCCCTGGCCCCCCTTTGGCAAGGGGGGAAGCGACCTCCCCCTTTCGTAAAGGGGGATCGAGGGGGATTTATAATCTGCTTTTTATTGTACATTATTTGCAGGACACCACACTAGCTTATCTAGAATAGAGAGGTGCCGCATGAGGTCGATTTCACGCCGTGGCTTTCTCACCCGGGTCAGCGGGATGGCGCTGGTGCCGCTGATGGCCGAGCAGCCGCAGACGATCCTGTATAATGGGAATATCATCACGGTTGACAACCGTCAGCCGCGGGCCCGGGCAGTGGCTGTGGCCGGGGGACGGTTTATCGCTGTCGGCACGAACCGGGAAATCCGCGCCCTGGCCAACGCGCGCACCAAAGAAATCGATCTCGGGGGGCGGACTGTCGTGCCGGGTTTCATCGACGCCCACTCCCACCCCGCCTCCGCCGGACGGCGGCATCTGACCCGCGTGGACTGCGACCTGCGCTCGATCGCGGAAATCCAGCAGGCTATCCGCGCGCGCGCCGCCCGCACTCCGGCCGGCGAGTGGGTGCTGGGGTTCAAATACGACGACACCAAAACCAGTGAAGGCCGGTTCCTGAGCCGGGACGATCTCGACGCCGCCGCTCCCGACCATCCGGTCTTTGTCGTCCATCGGGGCGGGCATTCCCAGTACGTAAATTCCCTGGCCTACAGCAAAGCCGGTGTCACCGAGTCGACCCCGGACCCGGACGGCGGCCGGTTCGTGCGCAACCCGGACACGGGCAAGCTCAACGGCCGGATACTCGAGCGGGCCGCGGGAGCGTTTTCCGCTGTCATCCCCGAGGAGTACGACCGCCAGGATTACCGGGCGGGGGTCAAGCTGATCTCCGGAATGCTGGCCCGCGCCGGGATTACATCGGTGCACGACGCCTACAGCTCCACCGCCGACCTGCAGGCCTACCAAGACGCCCGCGAGGCCGGAGAGCTGCTGACCCGGCTCTACTGCCTGATGGACTCCGCCCAGATCGATGATATGATCGAGGCCGGGGTGCGCACCGGTTTCGGCGACGAGTGGGTGCGGATCGGCGCGATGAAGGCCACCTGCGACGGCTCGATCTCCGAGCGCACCGCCCGGCTCTCCGAGCCGTTTATCGGCAGCCCCGACGACTACGGGATCATTGTCACACAGGAAGCGGAACTCTACGAGCTGGCCCGCAAAGCGCACGAAGCCGGCTGGCAGATCGGTATCCACGCCAACGGCGACGTGGCGATCGATATCACCCTGGGCATTTACGAGCGTCTCCAGCGGGAAATCCCGCGCCGCGACCCGCGTTTCCGGCTCGAGCACTGCACGGTGATCAACGATTCGCTCGTCAAGCGGATCGCCGCGCTGGGGGCGATCCCCACTCCGTTCTCGACTTACGTCTATTTCCACGGCGAGAAGATGCGGTTCTACGGCGAGAAGCGGCTGAACTCGATGTTCGCCGTGCGCAGTTTCCTGGACGCCGGGGTGATGGTGACCCAGACCTCCGACTACCCACCGGGGCCGTTCGAGCCGATGATGGCGCTCCAGTCGAGTGTGACCCGCACGGACATGAACGGCAAGCTGTGGGGGCCGGACCAGCGGGTGAGCGTGGAGGAGGCGATCCGGGTCGGCACGCTCCACGGCGCGTATGCCTCCTACGAGGAGAACCTGAAAGGGTCGATAGAGCCCGGCAAGCTGGCGGACCTGGTGGTGCTGGGCGAGGACCCGACAGCGGTCGACCCGTTCACGATTATCGAGATTCCGGTCGAGCGCACGATGGTCGGCGGGCGCTGGGTGTGGGAGGCCTAGGCCGCGGTGTGAAAATTCCCCCTTAGCAAAGGGGGTGCCCGCGAAGCGGACGGGGGTTGTCCTGTAAAAAGTACAAAAACACAACCCCCTGTTTCCCCCTTTATTAAGGGGGACTAAAAGCGGAAAGCGACTTATACTCTACTAAGCTGAAACCGGCAGGTGGCGGTGCCTTAAATTCCCCCTTAGCAAAGGGAGTGCCAGCGAAGCAGGCGGGGGATGTCCTGTAAAAAGTCAGAAACACAACCCCCTGTTTCCCCCTTTATTAAGGGGGACTAAAAGCGGAAAACGACTTATCCTCTACTAAGCTGAAACCGGCAGGTGGCGGTGCCTTAAATTCCCCCTTAGCAAAGGGGGTGCCCGCGAAGCGGGCGGGGGTTGTAACTCCTGGACCGGCCCGCAACCCTGGAGTATGTGGTGACCGATTACCTGGCGCACATGCGCTATCACCTGCGGCAGATTGTGGGGGGTAAGGAGGGGGGGGAGGGAGGTGAGAGTAACTAACAACGTTTCAGTCCCCCCTCGCAAGAAATTGCATCCGCATTATACGACCTATCCAAAAGTTTCCAGCCTTTATAAATAATTCAAGTTTTTATCAAAAAAATATCGGCTCCAGCGCTTGACATATTAATCTCAAACTTGTATCCATTATATATACTAGTTTTTCGATATAAATATCGAAAAACAAACTCATATTCATTCCTTTGAGAGGTGCAAAATGGCTGAGTATTGCGTTAACAAAAATCCGCAACCAACGGGCGAACACGAAGTGCATGCTATGACCTGTGAACATCTGCCAGACCGTGTAAACCAACAGCCTCTTGGAAGTTATTCGAACTGCAAAGAAGCAGTTAGGGAAGCTAAGAATTATTACAACAACGTTGATGGATGTTACTATTGCTGCTATGAATGTCATACTCGGTAATATGAAAAGGAATACTGCATATGGGTGGAAATGATTTACTGGAATTTCATAAAATGCACCGAGCTGGCCAAGACAAGTACACCTATTTTATACTTGCTGTAACAGCTTCAGCCGTTGCTTTTGCTGTACAGAAAACTGAAGACCTAAGTATCACATACTATATGATTCCTTTAGGAACAGCAGTGATTTCATGGGGATTTAGTTTCTATTTTGGTATAAGAAACTTATATCTAGTACAAACTTGCTTGACTGGAAACTATTCATTGTTGCAACTACAACAGGATGAAAATATAGAGCAAACTCAAAAAACTGAATTAAGTGATAAAATAAAGGCTGCGATTGGATTAAATGCAGGAAAAGCGCATTTTTTTGGTGTATGGCAATTTCGATTACTAATTATTGGTGCAATACTGTTCCTAAGTTTGGCATGTTATTGAAATGGTACTGAGAAGCTGAATTCAATACTATTACTTTGAATGATATTTCATCTTAGGAGTGTTATTGTGAAAAGAGAATTAATATCTAAGGAAGATTTACAAGTGCTACTCACTGCGGAAATCAGAAAACATGAAGGCTGCGAAGAATGCGGCCCTCTTGGAATCGTGCCTCTCCAACAGCCGGACGCCACTGGCTGCAATTGGACCAATTCTGACTATATTCCAGCAACTGAAGTATCTCAAGCAACTATACAACAAGTTGTTGCGGCAGTGGTGGCCGCAGCACAATCTAAATACAATATTATTTTGTGAGATCAACCAAAAATCCCTTGTGCCAATGTTTATACTCCCCCCCCCTCCGATTCCTCTGGCCTTCCCCTGTTTGACACTTTATATTCATACTTCCTGAAACTGTAAAAAACTTCACCGCTGCCAGATTATCATCACCCAGCGCCGGCGCCGCAGGGCCTTCGCAGGCGGGGAAAGCTGAGAATTTCGTATCATTTGCGCCTCGGCATTCGTTTAATCTGTTAACCCGGATTACGCCCGCCGGGACAGACAGCACGGCGAACCAGGACAGTAACTGTACGCAAGGTAACCGCTCCAGGGAGGCAGAGATGGTTCGGATCCGAGAGGAAAATTCGATCAACCGCAGGGAATTTTTCCGCAAATCGGCGGTGGCGGCGGCCGGAGTTGCCGCTGTCGGGGCCGGGTTCGCACCCGGCGCCCGGGCAGAGGAGCTGAGAGTCAACGGGCTGCCGGCGGTGGTGTTCGGCAAAACCGGGCTAAAAGTGACCAGAATCTCGTTCGGCGGTCTGATAATCTCCGAGCCGCCCGTGCTGCTACGCGCAATCGACTCCGGGATCAATTTAATCCACACGGCCCCCGGCTACCGGAACGGCCGCAGTATCGAGGCGTTCGGCAAGGTGATGAAAACCCACCGCAGCAAAGTGGTGCTGGCGCTCAAGACCCGCCCTGACGACC
>VRUH01000065.1 GCA_019456185.1 Candidatus Glassbacteria bacterium
CCTGCGAGCTGAAGTTGACACTGAAAAAAGACCATCTGGTCGAGCTTAAAAAAGAAGGTTACCAAACCAAAACAGTGGTAATCGCAAACAGTCTCGGAGCAGGATGGGTAGCGGCAGACCTCTTACTGGGCATTCCGGCAGCACTCGTTGGATTGGTTGGTTCGGTTTCCGATGCAGATGAAGGGAGGCACGGTGAGATGGGATTAACCATGATGATCTTCTTCGGTGCTGCCGTGGCCCCGGTAACAGTCGATGCTATCACCGGAGCCTGGAACAGTTTCGACCAAAGGGAAATAAATACATCCTTGGAAAAAATAAAGTAAATGATCTTGCACCAACAATTACCCTCTCCTCCAAAGTGTCCACTTAGAGGGAATTCAAGGTTACCGGATACAATGATGAGTGATTTGACGGCGGCGCATCTTGCGCGCAGGCCCCTGGGCCGTACCGGCGAGGAAAAACTGTGGCGGATGGCCGTGGCCGCCGCGAAAGAGTTCAGTCCGCTTCGCGAAGCCGGGATGCAGGAACTGGCCGAACGCGCGCTGAGCCTGGACCCTGTGATGAAATCGCGATCGGACAAATGGTAGTAATTGCGGCAGGCCGTGACGGGATTTATAATTACTGTTAGAGTTGTGTCCCGGAAGTAGATGTAATAACTCGAAGCTTTGGTAATGGTTCGATCAACTCAAGCAGAAATCCCCCCTGGCCCCCCTTTGTCAAAGGGGGGGAATCGGCCTCCCCCTTTCGAAAAGGGGGATCGAGGGGGATTTTATAATTTGCTTTTTTTTATACATTATTTGCAGGACACCACACTAGAAAGTACAACCCTGGGAGTGTCGAGATGAAGCGCAGTGATTTTTTCAGGATCGGAGCCGCCGCCGGGTTGGGGGCCGGCCTCGAATCGCTGATCGGCAGGGCGGTCGAGGCCGCCGGGCAGAAACAGCCCGGCCCCATGCCTCGCCGTCCGCTGGGCAGGACCGGCGAGCACCTGTCGCTTATAGGGCTGGGCGGAGTGACAGTGATGAGCGAGACCCCGCGCCACGCTGCGGAAATAGTGGCCGAGGTATTCGACGCCGGGGTGAATTATTTCGACGTGGCCCCGACCTACGGCAATGCCGAGGAACGTCTGGGACCCGCGCTCGAACCGTACCGTAAACAGGTTTTCCTGGCCTGCAAGACAGCCGAGCGGGACGCGGTCGGGGCGCGCAGGGAGCTGGAAAATTCCCTCCGGCTGCTGCGCACAGACTACCTGGACCTCTACCAGCTGCACGCCCTGACCAGCAGGGAGGACGTGGAGCAGGTATTCGGCCCCGGCGGCGCGATCGAGGTGTTCCGCGAGGCCAGGGAACAGGGCAAAGTGCGGTTCCTGGGTTTCAGCTCCCACTCGGTCGAGGCCTCGCTGGCGGCGATGGAGCAGTTCGATTTCGACACGATCCTCTTTCCGATCAACTGTAACCTCTGGTACAAGGAAAATTTCGGACCGCAGGTGGTGGCGGCCGCCAGGCAGCGCGGAATGGGGATTCTGGCGCTCAAGGCCTGCGCCCGCCGCGCGCGGCTGGAGGGTGAGGAGAGGAAGTATGGCAAATGCTGGTATATCCCGCTGGCCGAGGAGCGCGAGTTGGCCCGCGGTCTCTACTGGACTCTCAGTCAGCCGGTGACCGCCGCTGTCCCGCCGGGCGAGGAAAAATTTTTCAGGATGGCGCTCAAGCTGGCTCCGGTATTCGTGCCGCTTGCCGATGAGGAGAAAGAGCAGCTTGCGCTCGAGGCGGAGAAGATCGAAAAATCGCTGTTCACCTATCCGGCTTGGGGCGGCTGAGACATACCGTCGACGAATAGCTGTCAAACCGTGATACTGGTAAAAAAATTCAGCAGGAGCTGCAGATGAGACGCAAAGAATTTTTCCTGGCATCGCTGGCCGTTGCCGGCCTGGGTTGGCGGCCCTCACTTGCCGCCCGTGCCCGCGGTGATATCGTTTCCACTCCCGGACCCTTGCCGCGCAGGCCGTTGGGACAGACCGGAGAGAATCTCTCGGTAATCGGTTTCGGCGGGAATATCATCAAGGAGGAGCCGCCGGAGGAAGCGGCGCGGATGGTGCGCGAGGCTTACGAGCAGGGGATCAACTATTTCGACGTGGCTCCGCTATACGGCAACGCCGAGGAGCTGATGGGACCGCCGCTCGAGGATTTCCGCCGCGGGATTTTCCTCTCCTGCAAGACGAATCAGCGTCTGGCCGAGGGCAGCCAAATGGAACTGGAGCGGTCGCTCAAACGCCTGCGCACCGATTATTTTGACCTCTACCAGCTGCACTATATCACCAGCCGGGACGATATGAACAAGATCTTCGGGCCCGGCGGAGCGATTGAGACGCTGGACAGGGCCAAGCAGGACGGCAAAGTGAGGTTCCTGGGCTTCAGCGCACACTCGGAGGAGGCTGCGCTCTACGCAATGGACCACTACGATTTCGATACGGTGATGTTCCCGATCAATTATATCTGCGCGTTCAAGGGCGATTTCGGACCGCGGATCGTGCAGGAGGCCCATCGCCGGGGCAAGGGTATCCTGGCGCTCAAGCCGGGCGCCCGCAACCTTCGCGAGCGCGGCGAGCAGCGCGAGGAAGAATACCGGAAATGCTGGTACAGGCCGTTCAAGGAGATGGACGAAGTCAATCTCAGTTACCGCTATACGCTCAGTCAGCCGGTGACCAGCGCTTTGGCTCCCCAGGTGGAATCGCTGCATATCAAGGCTGTCGAGGCGGGCAAGCAGTTCAGACCGCTGGGCGAGGACGAACTGGCCATGCTCAGGCATGAAGCGCTGGGTGTCGAGCGCGAGCTGTTCCACCATCCGGCCTGGTAATCCGGGATTGAAATGCACGTGCGAGTTTGAGAAGCCGGGGTGAGAATCTCCCGGCTTCTTTGTTGGCCCCGTGATGAATAAATGATCGCCAAAGTGTCACTTGATATAAAATTCGTTGGTTCGGATCCTGTGGCCGTGTTAAAATTGATATTGATAATGATTCTAAAACATATTATATTGCTGTTACTCTAGACAGTCCGGGTATCGGCAAACAGATCGGTCTGGGAGTAAGGTATAAAGTGCAAATCAACTATCGCGGAATTCACCGTTTGCTCTTCGCCGCTCCGGTTATATCGCTGTTGGCTTTGGTTGCGGCTCCTTCGCTTGCGGAGTCCGGGCGGATGGTTGACGTGCGGCTGGTCAGCGATGCCGGGCGGATCGGGCCGGGACGGAAATTCAGGCTCGGGCTGCTGTTCGCTATCAGTGAGGGCAGCCATATTTACTGGCGCAACCCCGGTGACGCCGGCCTTCCCCCGCAGGTGAACTGGGAGCTGCCGGATGGGTTCGTGGCGGGTCCGCTGTTCTGGCCCGTGCCGGAACGTCTGGAAGAGCCGGGCGGGCTGAGTGTCAACGCCTACACGGACAGTGTGTTGCTGTTCAGTTGGGTCCAGGCCCCCGCCATGCTTGATGACGGAGAAGTGGAACTGAGGGTGAAAGCAGACTGGCTGGCCTGCCGCAAAATCTGCGTGCAGGAGGCCGACAGCGCCGTAGTCACCATGGCGGTGGCCGAACCCGCTGAAGCGAGTGCGGATGCAGGGCTGTTCGAGCAGTTTGCCTCGCTGGTGCCGCGCCCTGCCGGCCAGGACCCCCGCCTGAGCGGCCACGCCCGCTGGATCGAGTCCAACGCCGATCCGGGAGTGCGGACCGGAGTGCTGGTACTGGAAACGGCCGACCCGGGCCTTCGCTTGCTGAACGACGAGGGCGCGGTGCTGTTTTTCGGCGAGCCGACTGGCGATCTGGACTGCGAAAGCTTTCAGCTGGACAGCCGCCACAGTTCTCCCGTAAAACTGGTGCTGCACGTGCGGGTGCGCAGGCTGGAGGGCCACCGGTGGCCAAACAGCTGGGGCGGTGTATTGAGCGCGCGCGCGATAAACGAAAGCATGGACACTGTGAGTGTCGCACTGAGTTACAGTTTTTCACATTCGGACGTTAACCCTTAATTTGCCGGGAGGCGATAAAATGAAGAAGCTGATTGGCTCTCTGACAATGGCCGTGGCGCTGGCCGTGATGGTGTTCTCCGTATCCGCGGTTGCGCAGGGTTCGGGCAGCAAGATGAAGGATTCGATGGGCATGGCTCCCTCTTTCTCCGCTCTCGACCATAACGGCAAGCAGCATTCCCTCGAAGATTACCGGGGCAAGGTTGTTGTCCTGGAGTGGCTCAATCCGGGTTGCCCGTTTGTCCAGCGTCACTACAGGGAAGGTACGTTCAAGGGTCTGGCCGAGCAGTACGGAGAGCGCGGAGTAGTCTGGCTGGCGGTCAACAGCACCAGCGGCAACGACGCCGAAGTCAGTAGAAAATGGGCGCAGCAGCACGACCTCCCGTACCCCATCCTGGTGGACAAGTCCAGTCAGGTCGCCAAGCTCTACGACGCCAAGACCACGCCGCACATGTTCGTGGTGGGCCGCAGCGGCGAGCTGGTTTACCAGGGCGCTGTCGATGACGATCCGAACGGAACCAAGGAGAGCCGCACGCACTATGCCAGGCTGGCGATCGAGGCGGCCCTGGTCGGTTCGGCCCCGGATATGCGCGAGACCAAGCCTTACGGCTGCGCCGTCAAGTACGCTTCCAACTGAAGTGAGTCAGTATCAGGGGATGATGCAGGGAGCCGCCCGGTCAGGGACGGTTGTATCGGCTTATGCAGGGCGGCTGTGTCGGTTGTACAATTCAGCTGGTGATGAGGAGGAGTTGATGGCCAAGCTTTCAATCGGCGACAGGGCGGTTGATTTCAATCTGCCCGGTAGCGACGGTAAGAACTATTCGCTGGATTCGTTCAGGGACGGTAAAGCGCTGGCGGTTATTTTTTCCTGCGTGCACTGCCCCTACGTGCTGGCCTGGGAAGACCGGATGATCGAGTTGCAGAACGAATTCGCGGACAAGGGCGCGAAATTCGTGCTGATCTGCGCCAACGATGCGGTCAACTACCCGCAGGACAGTTTCGATAACATGAAGATTCATGCCGAGGAGAAAAACTATCCGTTCCCGTTCGTCCACGACGAGAGCCAGGAAGTCAGCCGCGCCTACGGAGCCGAGCGCACCCCGGAGGTGTTCCTGTTCGACAGCGAGCGTAAGCTGGTGTTCCACGGCGCGGTGGACGACAACTACGAGGACCCCGGCGCGGTTACCGAAACCTGGCTCCGCGATGCGCTGGAGGCGGTGACTTCCGGCAATACCCCGGCCAAGCAGAGCGTGCCGGCCCGCGGCTGCACGATCAAGTGGAAGTGATTTCTTTACCGTGTAAAACCAGAGTTAGCGAAAGCCCCGCCATCACTGGCGGGGCTTTTTATTGCCGTTTGTAATCTCGAGTGCGGATTCGTATATTTAACGCACGCGATTGTTAAGTTCAAGCAACCGAAAACTGTAAAGTGCATGGAGGCATAGACATGCGGTTCCATATCAGCAAAAAAGTAAATTGCGGTTTCGAGCAGGCGCGGGAGAAAGCGACGGCGGCGCTGCAAACCGAGGGCTTCGGCGTGCTGACCGAGATCGATGTCAAGGCCACCCTCAAAAAGAAGCTGGACACCGAGTTCAGACCGTACGTGATCCTCGGCGCATGCAACCCCGGTTTCGCCCGCAATGCCCTGCTGGCCGAGGACAAGGTGGGAGTGCTGCTGCCCTGCAACGTGGTGGTTCAGCAGCACGATGACGGCAGCGTGGAGGTCAGCGCGATGGCCCCGAAAGCGATGATGCAGGCAATCGGCAACCCCGAGTTGGATGAGCTGGCCGAAAAGGTGCAGGCGGCGATGGAACGGGTGATTGGTAGTCTGTAGATGACAGAAAAAACTTTTTAAGCTGATTCCGGCCCTGGATGGTATCAGGCAAAACGTGATGGCCAAAACGCCGCCGGCGCGGGCTTTCCCTTGCCCGAGAGATCCCCGGCCGCGATCCGGCCCACCACCGGGCTGGTGGTCACGCCGTGGCCGCCCAGGCCGGCGACCCAGTAAAACCCTTTCAGCACGGGGTCGTGGCCCAGCAGGAACACCCTGTCCGGGGCGAATGTCCGCAGCCCGGCCCAGGTGCGCGCTATCGGAACCTCGAGCAGCCCGGGAAAAGCGACCGCCAGCTTCCGGGCCAGCAGGTCCTGGACACTCTCGTCCACCACGGGCGTGGCCGGAGCAGCCGGCGATTCGTCGCAGGCGCTTAGCAGCAGGCCTCCGCTCTCGGGCCGGAAATAGACGTCGCGCTCCACGTCCCAGACGAACGGCCAGTGCTGGTCCGCCCAGTCCAGCGGCCCGGTGTAGTACAGGTGACGGCGCAGGGGGGTGAGTTCCACGCTCACCGCCCCGGCCAGCCGGCCGATCATTCCGGCCCACGGTCCGGCGGCGTTGACCAGCCGACCGGTCCTGATATATCCCCGGCTGGTTTCCACGCCGGTCACTCCGCCGCTGCCTGAGACTATCTTCCTGACTTCGCAGGAAGTCATCAGCCGCGCACCCCGTGCACTGGCCGCGGTCCGGTAACCCTGGAGCAGCCCGTCGGTGTCGGTCACCCCGTCGCCCGGACAGAACACTCCGCCCTCGATTTTACCGCCTGCGGTGCACGGCACCTCCCCGGCAATCCGTTCGATCCCGCAGAGTTCGAGCCGCACACCGGCCTCGACCGCACCGCCCGCGTCACGACGGAGCGCATCCCAGCCGTCGGGGCCCGCGGTCAGGAAGCTGCCGTCCGGGCTGAACGGCGGCGGTTTTTCCCAGCCGGGAGCGTCACCCGCGAAAAACCTTGCGCCGGCGAAAGTCAGGGGCAGGAGCTCTGCGGATGGCACAACCTGGCGGATCATCGCCGCGTTGCGCCCCGAAGAGTGCATGCCGGGGAAGTTCTCTTTCTCCAGCACGACCACATCGGTCTCGCCCAGCAGGGTCAGGCCCCACGCGGTCGACATGCCGGCCAGGCCCGCGCCGATAATGACATAGTCCGCCGATTCCGGCAGTGTTTGCTTGTCGATGGTCAACAGCCCCGCTGCGTTGCGTTAATGACAACGGTCCCGGCAGTTTTACCGGACCGGTGGCGAGCCTGTAAATTAACAGCGAGGGGTGATTATATCAACTGGCGGACCCGGCAGAGTCTGCTGACTTGACAACGCAGCCGCAGGTCAGGTAGCTTAGCTGAAGAGTGTTATTGCAGTACGCATTAATACAAGCGAATAGCAACGGAGATTACAGTGGATATCGGGACGCTGTCGCGGAAATTCTCTGAAGCCGGCGCGAAATTCGGCGATCTGCGGATCGGGATTATCGGCGATTTCGCGGTGGACGCTTACTGGATGCTGGACGACGGCGCCGGGGAACTGTCTGTCGAAACCGGCCGGCGGGCCTACGCCGTGGCAAGGCAGCGCTACAGCCTGGGCGGGGCCGGTAACGTGATGTCCAACCTGGCCGCCCTGGGAGTGGGACGGCTGGAGGCGATCGGCGTGCGTGGCGATGACCTGTTCGGGGGAGTGCTGGTCTCCCTGCTCGCCGATATCGGGGTGGATACCGGCGGGCTGATCGTGCAGCGCGAGGGTTGGGACACCCATGTCTGGGCCAAGCCCCATGTCGAGGGCGAGGAGCTGCGCAGGCTGGATTTCGGCTTTTTCAACCGCGTCTCCGGCGAAACCAGGGACAACCTGCTCGACTGCCTGGCCGGCCGATTGAGCCGGCTCGATGCGCTGATTGTCAACCAGCAGCTTCCGCTCCCGCTGCTGAAAAATGAAATGATCGGGCGGATCAACGAGCTTGCCTCCCGTTTCAAGGATAAGCTGTTCGTTGTCGACAGCCGCGAGGATATCGACAGCTGCCGGGGTATGGTGCGGAAAGTCGACCAGGCCTCGCTACTGCGCGCCCACCGGGAACTCGAAAGCGTGGACCAGGACGCGGAGGAGTTCTCGCTCGAGGACGTCCGCGCGGCGGCGGAAGAGTTTTTCGCTCGGCGCGCCCACCCGGTGGTTATCACCCGCGGCCGCAGGGGATGCCTGGTGTTCGACAGCGGCGAGATCGCGGAAATCCCCGCCGTGTTCGTGCTCGGTCCGGTCGATCCGGTGGGGGCGGGCGATACGATGCTGGCCGCGCTGACCACCTGCCTGGCGGCCGGGATGGAGGTTGGCGACGCCGCGCTGACCGGTAATTACGCCGCCGCGGTTACAGTGGGCAAGCTGCGCCAGACCGGAACCGCCTCCTGCGGGGAAATCGCGGACAGGATCGCTGAGGCCCGGCTGGTGTACAGGCCGGACCTGGCCGAGGATGAGCGTGGTGCGCGGAATCTGGAGGGCAGCCGGATCGAGATCGTGGATGACTCGTTCACCCGCGGGCAGGCCACTCATGTAATTTTCGACCACGACGGGACGATCAGTACCCTGCGCCAGGCCTGGGAACCGATCATGGAGCGGGTGATGCTGGAAGCTGTCTTCGGCGGGAAACTGGCCGAGGTTCCTCTGGCCGAATACGAAAGAGTGCGCGGCCGGGTAGAGGAGTTTATCGACCAGAGCACGGGCGTGCAGACAATCGTCCAGATGCAGGGCTTGGCCGGGTTGGTGGCCGAGTTCGGTTATGTTCCCGCAGCCGATCGCCTGGACGCAGCCGGCTACAAGGCCGGGTATGTCAAGGTGCTGCTGGAGATGGTGAACGACCGGCTGGAACGTCTGGAGGCAGGTGAACTGGTCGCGGAGGATTTCATGGTCAAGGGGGCGCTGGAGATGCTGGAAACCCTTCGCCGCCGCGGCGCGACTTTGTATCTGGCCAGCGGCACGGACCGGGAAGACGTGGTCCGCGAGGCGGAGCGGATGGGCTATGCGGAGCTGTTCAACGGCGGAATCCACGGCAGCGTGGGAGATATCTCGAAGTTCAGTAAACGCAAGCTGATCGCGGAGCTGATCGAAAATTACGACCTGGAGGGAGCGCAGCTGCTCACGTTCGGCGACGGGCCGGTGGAAATCGCGGAAACGGTCCGTCACGGAGGGGTCGCCGTGGGTGTCGCCAGCGACGAGGTCCGGCGCTGGGGGGTGAACCCGTCCAAACGGAACCGGCTGATCAAAGCGGGTGCTCACCTGGTGATAGGGGATTACACGCAGCACGGAAAGCTGCTTGCTTACCTGGGCGGGGACAGCGGCTGAACGCTGCTTGGGCTGTTCGAGATTAACATGCGGACGGGGCGGACCGTCCGTTTTTTATTGTCCGGGTGGAGTTTCGCCAGCCGATGAATCCGGTGAAATTCCGGTTGGCGGAGCGGGTTCCCCGGCGGTTGTGTCGGCGCTTGCGGGAGCCTGAGCGCTGTCGGGCGCAGCCGCGGGTTCTGCAGTCGCGGAATCCGGAGCGGCCGTGCTGGAATCCGCCGGGGCTGATACCGCCGGCTGAGTGCCATCGGCCGCTGTTGAGTCAGCCGTCAGGGCGGGGACCGCAGCGGTGCTGTCGGCGGCGGTACTTTCCGGCTGGGTGGCTGTTGAATCGGCGGATGGTTGGCTGGCCGGTATCTTGGGTTTTGCCGGTGGTTTCGGTTTTTTAGGCGGCCTGACCAGGCGCTGGACCAGCAATGTTCCCAGGCTGTCCGGCAGGGACCCGTCGTAACCGAACCTGAACTCCAGGCTGCGCTTGAGTTGATCCGGTTTGTTTCCCGGATAAAGCCGGACCCGGCAGACCGCGGAGTCGCCGAGGGAGTCTCTGGCCAGCCCGGCGGAAAAAACGAGAAACTGTACGCTGAATACCGACGCGAACGCCTGGGTCAGGTTGCGGTCGCTGGGCAGGCTTTGCAGGTTCGCTTCGTCAAATATTGACCCGGCCTCCGGTGCGGCGGAATCCGCAGCGGCCATCGCCGAGTCACCCACCGTCAGCGAGTCGGCATCGGCGTAATTCCCCTCGGTGGTTGAATCTGCCGGGGCATAAGTGTCGGCGGCTAGCATTCCGTCCTCACGCCTGACCTGGTCCGGGTCGTACTCCTCGTTGGTTATTATAGCTCCGGCCTCTTCCAGCGCCTTTTCCAGTCTGGCCTCCAGCAGCAGGCCCGACATCGGTTCGGCGGCCAGGCTGTCGTACGGGACCCGGACCAGGAAAGTGCGCCCCGATACCTCGAGCGGCGAATAGCTGCTGGTGTCGGTGATTTCCTCCGCTACGCCGATCCTTTTCTTGTACTCATCGAGCAGTTTCTGTTTGTCCTTGATCAGTGGTTCGTAAGTCGGCAGCAGCGGGTTACTGGCGCTCACCCGCCTGATCCGGGGGTTGATCGGGCCCAATTCCAGGGAATCGAGCGGCTGCTCGAAATACAGTTTCTTGTACCACCGGGTCGGCAGGAACCGGCACTCGAACGCGATCGTCCCCTTGAAATAAAACAGCGGGAAAGAGCGCGGCAGCGGCCTGAACGGCGCCACTTTTTCTACGGTTTTCCGGATCAGGTACTGGTGGTAGCGGTTCTGTGGCGTCAGCGGGCTGAAATGCCGCAAACTGCCGTCCTGAGCGATCACGAAGATAAATTCTATCACCTTGCCCGAGGAATCCTCCTCGAACTCCCGGCTGTCGATTCCCTCGATCACCCGCCTTTCCATGCTGTTCTCGAACAGCGAACTGACTGATTCCGCATAGGATTCCCACTCCCAGTCCGTACGGTCGGGCTGGATTGTCACTCTTACCAGACCCTGCTGGGCGGCGACGGGAACGGCCAGGGCCGTCAGGAGGAAAAACGTCAGGGGGTGTTTAACAATGCGGATCAGCTTCATGATGCCAGTGGTTGAATGGGAGGTTCAAGTGCTGCCGGAACGAGCCAAATTTACCGGCTCTCGCGGGACTTGTCAACAAATGGCCCGCTCCTTATTATTAAGCTTCGCCGCCGCGAACGAGGGTGTGACTGGTCGCCGGTGCGGAGGTGGTACGGTCATAAGTTCATATTATTTAACCGGTTGAAAGTTCCATTTTTGTTCGACGCAACCTGTTTTACAACGAGGCCGACAGGGCTGACTCGCAAGCCCCAGCTCCGGCTGGACAGGCTGGAAACGAGGGAGAGTAGCTAAATGAACGAATTCCATCGCGTCCTGGCGGCGACCGCGGTCGCCGCGGGACTGCTAACGTTAACGGGTACAACTGGAGCGGAAGTGAAGAAAGCAGTCGAACGCAGTGAAATTGCCGAGCGCTACAAGTGGGGTCTGGAGGATATCTACGCCACCGACGAGGCCTGGGAGAAAGACTTCGCCGCGATCAAGGAGCGAATCCCTGAGATCGGCGAATACAACGGCAAACTGGGCGAGAGCGCGGAAAACCTGCTGGGCCTGCTCGAACTCGAGGACCAGCTCGGCGTGGTGCTGGGCAAGCTGTATGTCTATTCCAACATGCGCAGCCACGAAAATACCTCGCTGGACAAGTACCAGGGCATGGCCGACCGGGCTTCAGCGCTCAGCACCGAGTACTCCTCGGCGGCCTCCTGGGTGATTCCGGAAATCCTGACTATCCCCGAGGACAAGCTCCGGGGCTGGGTTGACGGCAGCGACGCCCTGGCCCTTTACCGTCACCGGCTCCAGGATATCCTGCGCGGCAAGCCGCATACGCTCAGTCCCGGCGAGGAGAAGCTGCTGGCGATGGCCGGCGATGTCACCCGCATGCCGAGTACGATTTTCAGCATGCTCGACAACGCGGACATGACTTACCCCTCGATCGAGGACGAGAACGGCGAGGAAGTGGAGCTGACCAAGGCCCGTTACGGCCTGTTCATGGAAAGCGGCGACAGGGATCTTCGCCGGCGCGCGTTCACCGCGTTCTACGAGACCTATAACAGGTACGAGAATACGCTGGCCTCGCTGCTGTTCAGCATTGTCAAGCGCGACATGTTCTACGCCCGGGCGCGCAATTACGGCTCCAGCCTGGAAGCCGCTCTCGATGGCGATAATATCCCGGCGGCGGTCTACGATAACGTAGTCGCGACCCTGAACGAAAACCTGGCTCCGCTGCACCGCTACATGGCGCTGCGCAAAAAAGTGATGGGGCTCGACGAGGTCCACCCCTACGATCTCTACACGCCGCTGTTTCCCGAAATGACGAAAAAGTACGAGTACGACGAGGCGGTGAAACTGGTCAGCGAGGCGCTGGTCCCGATGGGCGAGCAGTACACCGCCGCGGTGAAGGAAGGCTTCGGGGGCGGCTGGATCGACGTCTTCGAGACGCGCGGCAAACGCTCGGGCGGCTACTCCTGGGGCAGCTACGGCACTCACCCCTATATCCTGCTCAACTACAACGGTACGCTGAGCGAGGTGTTCACGGTGGCCCACGAAATGGGCCATGCCCTGCACAGCCATTTCACCTGGAGCACCCAGCCGCCGGTCTACGGCGACTATACGATCTTCGTGGCCGAGGTGGCCTCCACGGCCAACGAGGCGCTGCTGATGGACTACATGCTGGAGGTTACCGATGACCCGGCCGAGCAGCTCAGCCTGCTCGACCACCACGTGCGCCAGATCCAGGGCACGGTCTATATCCAGTCCCTGTTCGCCGAGTTCGAGCGGGAAATCCACACCCGCGCCGAGAGCGGACAGCCGCTGACCGCCGAGCTCCTGAGCGAACTGATCGGCGGGCTGTACCAGAAATATTTCGGTCCCGAACTGGTGGTGGACGAGATCTACAAGATCAACTGGGGACGGATCCCTCATTTCTACAACAATTTCTACGTCTACCAGTACGCCACCGGCCAGGCGGCCGCCACGCTGCTGGCTGAAAAAATTCTTGCCGGCGAAAACGGGGCGCGCGAGCGCTACCTCGATTTCCTCAAGAGCGGCAGCAGTGACTACTCGATCAACCTGCTCCGGAGGGCCGGAGTGGACATGACCGGCCCCGAGCCGATCGAGGCGGTGGCGCGCCGGATGGACAGCCTGCTGGACAGGATGGAACAACTTATCGACAAGCGGTAACTGAACCGGGGTTGAATAATCACGGCTCCCGCACGGTCGGGAGCAGGGCTGAAAGGAACGAGAATTAGATGGCCGAGAAGATACCTGTCGGCAGCGACCATGCCGGCTACGAGTTGAAAGAGCAGATCAAGCAATACCTGGCCGAGCTGGGCTACGAGGCAGAGGATTTCGGCGCCGGCGGCCCGGAAAGCGTGGACTACCCCGATTTCGCGGCCGAGGTGGCCGGCAGGGTCAGCCGCGGAGAGCGGGCGCGGGGAATCCTGGTCTGCAGTACGGGGATCGGGATGTCGATTGCGGCCAACAAGTACAGGGGCGTGCGCGCGGCGCTGGCGTTTACTGAGGAACTGGCAGAGATCAGCCGCCGGCATAACGACGCCAACGTGCTGGCTCTGGGCGGCAAGACCACCCCCCCGGAGCTGGCCCGCCGGATTGTGAAAAAGTGGCTGGAAACGGAATTCGACGGCGGACGCCATTCGCGACGGGTGGAAAAGATCGCCGAAAGCGAAAAAAATCCTGCTGGTTACCGGGAGAATAATTCATGAACAACCTCAAACAGTGCGATCCTGAAATCTATGCCGCCATCAGCCGCGAGGTCGGCCGCCAGAGCAGAACGCTGGAGATGATCGCCTCGGAAAATTTCGTCAGCCGGGCGGTGCTGGAGGCAATGGGTACGCCGCTGACCAACAAGTACGCCGAGGGCTACCCGGGTAAACGCTACTACGGCGGCTGCGAATTTGTCGATCAGGCCGAGGAGCTGGCCCGCAGCCGCGCCTGCGAACTCTTCGGCGCCGAGCACGCCAATGTTCAGCCCCACGCCGGTTCACAGGCCAACATGGCTGTCTACATGGCCCTGCTCCAGCCGGGAGATACTGTGCTGGGCATGGACCTGACCCACGGCGGCCACCTGACCCACGGCAGCAAGGTCAATTTCAGCGGTATTCTCTACAATGTGGTCTCCTACGGGGTCCGCGAGGACGACCGGATGATGGACTACGACCAGGTGGAGCGCCTGGCCGCCGAGCACAAACCGAAAATGATTATCGCGGGCGCCAGCGCCTACCCCCGTGTGTTCGATTTCCCCCGCCTGCGCCGGATCGCCGACAGCGTGGGCGCGTACCTGATGGCGGATATCGCTCATCCGGCCGGGCTGATCGCAGCCGGGCTGTTCCCCACGCCGGTGGGTCACGCCCACGTGGTCACCACCACCACCCACAAGACACTGCGCGGCCCGCGCGGCGGGATGATCCTCTGCGGCGAGGAGCTGGCTAAGCAGATCGACAAGAAAATATTCCCCGGAATCCAGGGCGGCCCGATGATGCACGTGATCGCGGCCAAAGCGGTGGCGTTCAAGGAAGCACTGAGCGATGATTTCAAGCAGTACTCGGCGAACGTGATCGCCAATGCGAAAAAGCTGGCCGGCAAGCTGTCCGGCGCCGGGCTCGACCTGGTGACCGGCGGCACCGACAGCCATATCGTGCTGGTGGACCTCACCGAGCGCGGTATCACCGGCAAACAGGCCGAGGAGGCGCTGGAGCTCTGCGGGATCACGGTCAACAAGAACACGGTCCCGTTCGAGACCCGCAGCCCGTTTGTCACCAGCGGGATCAGGATCGGCACGGCGGCGCTCACCACCCGCGGGATGGGCGGGGAGGAGATGGAGGCGATCGGGGAAATGATCGGCCGGGTGCTGGGCAATCTCGATGACGACTCGGTCTACGGGGCCGTGCGCGGCGAAGTCGGTGAGATCTGCGAAAAATTCCCGCTCTACGAGGGCCTGGTCGGCGACTGATCCGGAGACGAGGATGGAATTTCCCCAGCTGATCGCAATCAGGCAGGTTTTCCCGGAACTTCCCGCGATTGACGACCACGCCGCCGTATTGCGCGCCAAACTGGCCGAATCCGGCCTGTTGGAGCGAATCGGCAGGGGGCAGCGCGTGGCGCTGGCTGTCGGCAGCCGGGGGATGAACGGTCTGGCGGCGATGGTGCGCGCGCTGGCCGATGCGGTCAAAGGCCGGGGGGCCGAGCCGTTTATCCTGCCCGCGATGGGTTCCCACGGAGGCGCGACAGCGCAGGGCCAGACAGCGATCCTGGATGCATTGGGGTTGAACGGGCAGTCGTGCGGCGCGCCGGTTGTCAGCTCGATGGAGACTGTGGACTTCGGTCCCGGCGCCACGGAGGGCGCCCACGTGGTGGTCAGCCGCGATGCCGTGGAAGCGGACGCGGTGATCGTGCTCAACCGGATCAGGAGCCACACAGCCTTCCAGGGCAGTGTGGAGTCGGGCCTGCTGAAAATGGTCGTTGTCGGGCTGGGCAAGGAGGACGGCGCCCGGGCATATCATCTCTACTCGCTGCGCAGCAAATTCCCGCGCTACATGATCGAGCTGGCCGGCGGAATTATGGAGCGGGTTAATGTGCTGGGAGGAGTGGGGGTGGTTGAGGACGCCCTGGGCCGGACAGTGCGGCTGGAAGCTGTCCCGGCAGCTGAATTCGAGAGACGGGAAGCGGAACTGCTGAGTTTCTACAAGCAGAACGCGCCGAAGCTGCCGTTTTCAGCGGCGGACGTGCTGATAGTCGAGCGGATGGGCAAGGATATTTCCGGCGCGGGGCTGGACACCAACGTGATCGGCCGCAGCCGCCATCCTGTCCGCCCCGAGCCGGACAGCCCGAGGATCAGGCGGATCTGGGTCCGCACGCTCACTCCCGGGAGCCACGGTAACGCCAAGGGTGTGGGTCTGGCGGATTTTATCAGCCCGCAGCTCGCCTCGGCAGTGGATCTCGACGCGACGGTTAAAAACTCGGTGGCCGCGCTGGTTCCCGAACACGCGTTCCTGCCGCCATCGCTGGAATCCGAGCGGCAAATCCTGGCCGAGTGCCTGCGCTCCTCGGGTGTGGTCGACCCGTGCGAGGCCGGGATCGCCTGGATCAGGGACACGCTGGATCTGAGCAGGCTGCTGGTCAGCCCGGCCCTGAAGTCAGCATTGAGCAAGATGGCAGAGCTTTCAGGCTCATCGGCGGGAATCGGGCTAATGTTCGACGATGATGGTGCGCTGGACAGTTTTGACAGGCACTGGGAGCAGGCTGCGGAATCAAGTTAGGCGCGGGCGGGCGGGCAAGCTGCTGGATGGATACATCAGCAAGGCAACCGATGGCGGGGGTGCAGACGGTTCATGCGGCCTGTCTCCGCTTTTGGGGAGACGATTTCCCGGCCGGTTTCGCCTCTTCGTCCTCGTCCTCCTCCTTCTTTTCATCCCCCACCGGTTTCTTCTTCTTCTTCACCGGAGCCTCGAACAGGACCAGGGCCCAGATAGAGGCGTAGGCCACAGCGATCACCAGACAGAACATGAAAAAACCCCTGGTGTCGGAGATCGAGTTCAGGAAATTGAGAAGCGTCTCGTTATACACTTTTCCAGTTCGCTCGCTGGCCTGAAAATATCCGGTTAACGTCTGGTCTTCACTAAATATATAAAAGCGTACGGGGAGAATGCAAGTCCCCCCCGATTGGGCAGACGCGGTATATTAATATCGGCTGAATTGGGGCAAACGTTTAGAGCTTTTAATTCGCGCCGGACACGGGTCTGGCCGCGCGGGAACGGTAAAAAGACTTGCATTGTGAGGACAATGTTATTAAGTTAGCCGTCCCTGTGAGAAGAAAATAAGGCCCCCTTCGTCTAGTGGCCTAGGACGCGTGGTTCTCAGCCATGAAACAGGGGTTCGATTCCCCTAGGGGGTACCAGATTGAAAGCCCGCTCTGATACGAGCGGGTTTTTTATTTAAGGCCGGATAGATCCAAGAACTTACTCCGCCATCCCGCTCAGCCCTACAGGCCCCGAAGTATTTTCAGTGCCTCGCCGGGCGGGCAGGGCTCACAGCCCCGGCAGTCGGTTTCAGGTTGCCTGAGCACGGCACGGCCCGCATCAAGCGCGCGAGCCAGCTCCCTGCCCTGGACCGCCGCCGGCTGATCCTCGATCATCAGCACCACGGTGTGCAGGCAGCCGCAGGAGCGGCATTTGTCCGATTCGACCGCGACGGTCAGGTTTTGCGCGGCCAGCCGTTCGCGCCCGGCGGTGGTGGAACCGTTCCGATCCATGACTCGCCACCTTTCAACCGAGCAGGGTTTCCCTGAGCCGGTCCCTGTTTGACGGCTTCAGGCAGACTTCCTCGATAATCGCCCTGACTCCGGCGCTGTCGAGCCTGCTGAAATCCTCCCGGCGGGGCAGGATCATCATCCCGGCCATATCGGCGCTGCCCGGACTGATCACGCACCTTAGGTCGCCCTCGGCGTAGTAGCAGTCGGGACGGTGTTTGCTGCGGGGATGGACCGCGACCAGCGGCGGACGGTTGGCGTTGGCCGCAAGTACGACGATATTCATCCCCGGCTCGGAATCTTCCTTATCCAGTTTAAACTGTTCGAGCGCGCGCATGGTGCGCTCGAACAGTTTTTCGGCCAACGAAGAGTCCCGCGCATTCAGGTAGATCCTGTAGGGTAACAAATCCTCCATTACGATTTCCGCGCCGCCAGGCTCCGGGGCCTGTTCCTCCAGCGGCAGCCACCCCGGCGCCGCCGCCTGAACGTGCAGGTGGTCTGGGATCGAGGCGCCGCAGCCGGGGCCGTTGTACAGAGTCACGAACCCGGTCAGCCGCGAAAACTCGAGCATAACCGGCAGGATTTCGTCGGCGCTCTGGGCGAGATGGTTCCTGTTCACCAGCACGAAATGGGGTTTGAAAATCGGCAGGGGGTTGCAGACCACCAGCCACTCGTCCAGAAACGGCAGCGCCATCTGCTTGTCCGGCATGTTGTGCGGGCAGAGCGGGCAGGGACGGTTGGCTACTTCCTCGGCGCTGGTCGGCGCGCTGACGTTCACGATCCGCGCCGGGTTGTGCTGCAGCCGCACGGGGCGGCCGTCCAGTTCCACGGTCCGCAACTCCACGCCGTCCATCAACCGCGATGCCGCGGCCAGCAGCGGCCAGGTCCGCACCTGCTGCTCGTAGAGCGCCAAAACAGCCTTTTCAAGCCCGGCTTCCGAGCCCTGATGTTCGATTAAATCGACACCATCCTTGTAAATTCTGCTTTCCCAACGCTCCAACCCGGTCATCTGGCCACTGCCCTTTCTCCCGGTTCGCATTTCCCGCCCGCAGTCGGTTACCTCGACGCCTGCTCGATCATCTCTCCCAACTCGACCACCGCGGCGTCCCAGTGCTCCGGGTTGTAGTCCCAGATCTCCAGGTTACCGATCGACTGCTTTCCGTAAGGCTGCCTGATAATCCTGTTGACAACGGCATCGGCTCTGTCCGGGCTGCCGTCCAGCTCGGCCAGCAGGCGCATCATCTCCCATTCCTCCACCCCGTCGCGCATGGCCTTGAGCCGCAGGGTGGGGCAGACCCTGTTGACACGCGGGACGATGCCGGGGGCATAGATCGCCTGGGCGTTGCCGTTGTAGCGGCGGTAACTGAGCGGACCCGTTCCGTGGTCGCGGAAATAGTCTTTCCAGGTCTCCGTGTTGTACCACGCCGATTGCCAGCCGCTGCCGATACCCCAGCTGCACCAGGTGAGGGTGCGGTATTTCCAGGCGCTCCAGCTCGGGGAGCGCTCGTTGACCAGCGGCAGGTCCATGAATGTGCTGCTCCCGCACCAGCTGTTCTGTTCGCGTTCGTAAAGCTGGGGGCCGTAGAACCAGTCGGCGATACCCATCGCGCGGTATTTCTCGATAGTTTCCATGTTGTAGCCGATCGTGTGGCAGCACCAGTAGTCGATGGCGTCGTGGATGATCTCCATCGCCTCTTCGCTGTAACTGCCGTCTACGCGGAACTTGCTCTCCGGGAAATAGCGGTCGAACACCTTGCCCCAGAAATCCATCCGGTCCCAGGCCTCCGGGAAATACGACTCGTCCAGGCCGTTGAGATAGACAATCAGCCGGGTTTTTTCCGGGTCGGCCATCGCCAGGATATGCTCGCGCACCTGCTTGATCGCCTCCACGTACACGGCTACGTTCTCCTGCTTGCGCTCCACCTCGGGCTTGCCGATCTCGGGCCAGCCGGCGGTGCCGTGTTTGCCGTAGACGTCGAACGGCAGCACGTACTGCTCGATCGGCTGACCGTAGCCGGGGCCGCGATAACCGTATTTTTCGGTGAACGCCTCGCCGGTGAAATATTTGCGCAGGCGATTGTCGTGGTCAGCCCAGCCGATTGCCACCTCGCCGCCGCTGGTGACCTCGATTGTGGGTGTGTAGGTCGGGTCGGCCGGCACCACGCGATGGCGCTTGAACAACTGGTAAACTTCCAGCTCCAGTTGTTCGCCCATGCCTTTCAGGAAGCCCTCGTGCTGAAGGTTGGCGGCCAGATTGTTCTGCTCTGGCAGGGTAAAGTCCCAGACGTCGAGCCGCACCGGAATTGTCCTGGAGTGTTCGCCCAC